>CALCJM010000023.1 GCA_937967505.1 uncultured Pirellulaceae bacterium
CAAGGGGTTTTCCGGAACCGTGCAGATGAAACGGGGGACCTACGACATGCACGACATTCGCAAAAGCACTCTGTGGGGGACGATCATGGCTGGCGGGGCCGGTGTCAATTACTATTTCGGGTACAAATTGCCGGAGAATGACCTGCAATGCGAAGATTTTCGCAGCCGTGACAAACAGTGGGATTACTGCCGAATTGCCTTGGAATTTTTTGGGAAAAATGACATCCCTTTCGAAGATATGGTTTGCCGTGACGAATTGATTGGCAATCCAAAACACAACAACTCAAAATACTGCTTGGCCAAACCCGGCCAGTTGTACTTGGTGTACCTGCCCGCGGGTGGGCAGAGCGCAATTGATCTTACCGAAGAAAGTGGCACGTTTTCATTGCAGTGGTTTAACCCGCGCGTTGGAGGCGATTTGCAGGCGGCCACTGACGTAGCTGCGGGTGGCAAGATAAAGCTCACGGCACCTAAATCTGCTGATGGCGAGGACTGGTTGGCCGTTATCAGGTCCACCGGTCGATAGAAAAAAGCATGACTGAACCTCAACTCGTTTGGAATGAACTTGATCCGGCCAGCGTGACTGTCAACCGGATCGCGTACGGCATTGGAGTTGCGGTCGTGGCGGTCGCATCGACAGCCGGCGGTGCAATAGCCGTTTTCTCGGGACTGCCTGCGCCCTGGCACTGGTTGCTGCCCGCGATTCTTGTGGCAGCCAATCTCTGGCTTTTGTGGTTGGCGATCTTTTGGCCTGCTGTTGAACACCGCAACATCCAATGGTCCGCCAGCAGCGTGGGCGTGGAGATCAAGCGGGGAGTATTTTGGAAGCATCGAATCGCAATCCCCTGGGCGCGGGTTCAGCACGCCGATGTTTCCCAAGGGCCGTTGGCGCGTCAGTTTTCTCTGGGGAACCTGACGATTCACACTGCCGGCACCAAACACGCCTCGATTGAACTGGAAGGGTTAAGCCATCAGGTTGCCATTGAACTGCGGGACGAAGTGATTCGTCAGCGGAAGGCTGGCGATGTCGTCTAAGCCGCCACTGCAGGACGCAGCAGACCGCTACTTGCATCCACTGTCAGTGATCTTTTCGCTGACTGACTTGATTAAACAGAATTTCATTCCGGCACTGCTGGGGATCTTTGGTGCGGCCAAAGGTGATCTGGTCTATGTGGGAATTGCACTGCTGTTTTTCGTGCCGACGTTTATTTTTTCGCTGATTCGCTACTTCACGATTCGCTATCGCATCGCCGATGGGGAATTGGTGGTGCAGGAGGGGCTGCTGTTCCGCCGGGTGCGCACTGTTCCGGTGGAGCGTATTCAGAATATTGACATGGTTCAGGGAGTCTTGCACCGCATGCTTCAAGTGGCAGAGGTGCGAGTGGAAACGGCCAGCGGTACGAAACCCGAGGCGGTTTTAAAGGTCCTGTCGCTGGAAGAGATGGCGCGCCTGCGAGCGGGCGTTGCCCTGCAAAAACAGACGGCTCACGTCGCACACGCTGACGATTCGGACGCCGGATTGGTCACTCCACCGTATGCGAACAGCACCGGTGGCAGTGTGACTGACGGTTCGCCAGGTGAGATATTATTGAAGATCCCGTTGTCGTGGTTGGCCCAAGCCGGCTTCGCCAGCAACCGGGGATTTGTGTTGATTGGGCTGCTGATCGGTTTTTATTTTCAGTTTGATCAGGGCAATCCGCGTGACTTCCGCATGCGAGATTTTGGTGGCTGGAACATTGTCCCCGATGACGGTGGTCCGCTGATGACACTTTGTATTGTTGCGGTGGGGGTTTTGGTGGCGTTGGTATTGTTGCGATTGCTGGGGATCGGTTGGTATATTCTGCGATTCTACGGATACCAATTGCGTCAATCTGGTGATGATTTCAAGATTTCCTGCGGGTTGCTGACGAAGGTTTCTGCAACCATCCCCCGTAAACGCATCCAGTTTATCAGCGTACATCGCGGGCTGATTATGCGGTGGATGAAACTGGCGTCGGTGCGAATTGAGACCGCCGGCGGCGCTGCCGAAAACAACGAAAATGCGACGACAACCGTGTCGCGGCGGTGGTTCATTCCAGTGCTGCCTGAATCGGCGGTGGTGGAGCTTATTGCCGAGTTGCGTCCGGGAGTCGATTTGAACATGGACCGCTATCAGTGGATCGAGCTGGCGAAACGGGCGCGAGCGCGGTTTGTGCGCATCGCCTGCATGGTGTCCGTTGTGATCGTTGGCGCTGTGTTTCTGATGGCAGGTTGGCAGTGGGCCAGTGCCGGATTGCTGGCGTTCCCCACGCTGATTTTGTACGCGATCAGAAAGAGCCGTTCGGTAAAATATGCCCGCACAGATTTTGGCGTGGTGTACAAAAGTGGCGTGCTGGTGAAGAAGACCAGCTTCACTTTTTTCGAAAAGATACAGGCGGCGTCCTGGCGACAGAGCCCGTTTGATCGTCGCTGGGGGATGGCAACGTTGTCCATCGATACCGCCGCCGCAGGGCCGGCGGAACATGTGATCGAGATCAAATACCTCAATCAAGACGCGGCCAGAGAAGAGTACCGGCAGATCGTCAAGCTGGCCTCTTCAGCGTAGTTACTGCCCGTCGGGGTATTCGACCGGGATCTCGGTGCGCAGTTTGGCAAGGTGTGCCTTGAATGCCTCGTCACGACGCGTGTCGATGATTTTGCTCTTGAGCTTGTTCTGCACCTCTTCGAAAGGTGTGTGGTAGGCATCGACGCGTTCTTTTACCCGCACCACAACGAAGGAATCCTTCGTTTCGATAATTTGGCTCAGCCTTCCTTGCGGCAGCGAGAAAATCGCGTCGTCAATTTTTTTGGAAACCAGCGAACCACGGTTGGTCCAGTCATGCTGGCCCCCCTGAAACGCCTTAAAACCGTGCGATTCGGTTTTCGCAATCGCTTGGAAATTTCCGCCGTGAACCAATCGCTGGTAGATTTCAGCCATCTTGTCCTTGGCACCGAATCGGCCACCCGCTTTGGCGAACTTGATCTCGATTTTTTCCCAGCGACACCGCGCGTTATTGGCATAAGAATCGTAAGCCGATCGATATTCGTCCAGCAGCTCCTGATGGGTTACGTTCTCACTGAATTTGACGTTTTCCGCGAGAAAGAACCGGCCAACCTGATCTTTGGCCCACGTTCGCCGCATTTGACGAATGGAAGAACCTTGGGCTCGCAAGTTGGCGTCGAACTGGGCAGTGGAGGTTACTCCGCTGTTCTGCATGATATCGGGTAGCGCTTTTTCGTTAAACGATTTCTCCGCCTGTTCAATCACGTCATCAATATTGGCGGTATCGGGCAACTGGAGGGTCGAAGCGATAAACAACATCTTCTGATCGACATATTTTGGAAGTAAACGTTTGATCAGGTTGCCACGCTGTTGGTCTTTGGCGGCTTGCGGGGCACCCTTCATATATTTTTCCAGCAGCTGATTGACCTCGAACAACATGTCACCCACAAAGATTGGCTCGCCACCCACAAGTGCGACGACACGGCTGGGCTCAAAGGTTTCTCCAGTGTTTCCTGCCAGGTCGCCCATCGAGTCACCTATCGAACGGGTTACCGGCCCACGATACCCGGAGCCGGCAGTGCCGCTGGAGGGGGAGGCGATTTGAGCGGTCCCCTGAACCGGCTGCCCCTGCCACGATTCAAACGTGTTGCTGCTGTCGGCGATGCGATGCGATTGCCCGCCAGACTGTGAATGGGGTGCGTTGGTACCGCTGATCTGTTTAAGCCGGTTGCCGATGCGCCGCAGGTTTTGACCGGGAACAAAGGCTTGATTGCCAGGCTCCTGATAGGTTGCCTGCTGCACGGTAGATTGGAAGTCTGATGTCTTGGCGATGGGCTTGAGCGGTTTCGCGGTTGGAGCGTTCGCCAATTTGGTCGGTTGCTTCGCCACCGGTAACGGGCTGAGCAAGTTTTTTGTGGTCAGCGGTGGGGCCAATGGTTTGGCCAGCGGTTGGGTCGGAAGTTTCACGTCAAGAGACGCGCGATCGGTGTTCGCCTGCGTTGGGTTCGGGTTCAGGGGTGCCAATCCGGCAAATGGTTTACTTGCCGGTACGCGGGGCTGTGTGGTTTGTGCAACAGGCGCTGATGGTTGGACTGGCATCGGCTTTAGACTGCCGTTTTGGGGGCTTTGCGTGTTTGGCGTCGCGTTCTGATTTGTAACCGCAACACCGGCCGCCGTTGCCGGGGCGGAGAAATCGATTGTGACGCGTTTGTTTTGTTTTTGTGTCTTTTGGGCAGCACCTTGTTTCGTTTTTGGGACCTGCCAAGCAGCCGCAGTCTTCAAAAGATCCGCTTTGACGATCGGGTTGACCTTTAGTTTGCTGAAGTCGATACGTTGAACAGGCTGCGCTGTTTTCCGGCTCAACGAGCGCCAGATGTCGGTTTGGTCGGCTGCTTTTGCGGGATTTGATTCACGGTGTGCTGTGGCGGGAGTGGTCCACGTTGAACTTTGTTCTGATGCGGTTTGGGCGGGCGTGGAAAAATAGGGATCAGATGTCTGTTTCTTGGGCGTTGCACCCGGCAGTTGCGCTTTGGCCGATGGTGCTAGGGTTGATCCAAGTAACAACGCGATGGTTGCAGCGAAGATTGTTTTCATCACGCCAGATCCAGAGTTTCGTGGGCTGTCTAATTGCAAGTTTATCCGTAGGAATCCGAATCTGCGCTATTTCTGCACAACTTCGGGTGACGGACTTTAGAAGACTCAGGACGGCAGTTGCAATAGCGATTTCACAAGTGCCAGCATTTTTCCGGGCTTGATGATGGTCGATTTCAAGGTCACCATGGCGGTTTGGTCGTCAATGATGCGGATCATGGGCCGTGCTTTGCCCAATTGGGCCATTCTGGCGCGGTCGCGGAACCGGAAAGTCAGATATTTGTCTTGTCGATAGATCGATTCAATTTGCCAAGTGGCCGCTTCCAGTTTGACCTCGGACAGGGTCAGCAAACGCTTGACCGGGTCCGGCAGTGGCCCGAAGCGGTCGATCAGCTCTTCTTTCAGTTCTTTGATCTGGGTAAATTTCTCCAAACGCGTCAACCGTCGATAGACGTCAATTTTTTGTCGGCGGTCGGGGACGTAGTCCTCAGGCAGGAAGGCGGCGATCGGCAGATCGACTTCGACACCGATCGACATTTTTTCCGGCATGTGTTTCAACTGTCGGACAGCTTTCTCCAGCAGCTGGCAATACAGTTCGTAACCGATGGTGGCAATGTGTCCGGATTGTTGGGTTCCCAGCAGGTTTCCGGCTCCGCGGATTTCCAGGTCACGCATTGAAATCGCAAAACCGGCTCCCATCTGGCTAAAGGTTTCAATCGCCTGCAACCGTTTGGCGGCAGTGGGATTCAAATGCTTGCGTGGATCAATCAACAGATAGCAATACGCCTTGTGTTTATAGCGCCCGACACGCCCGCGCAGCTGATGCAAATCCGACAGTCCATAGTTTTCTGCCTGGTCAATAAAGATCGTATTGGCGTTTGGAATGTCCAACCCGCTTTCGACGATTGTGGTTGCCAGCAGGATATCAAATTTACCGGCAATAAAATCGGACATCACAACTTCCAGTTCTTCCATGTCCATTTGGCCATGACCGATTCGGATGGTTGCTTCGGGGACCAGATCGTTTAACTTCTGCTTGACGATGTGAATGTCTTTGACGCGGTTGTGAACAAAGAAAATTTGCCCGCCACGATTCAGCTCTCTCAGCACTGATGTGCGAATAATCTCATTGTTGTATCGCGTGACTTTGGTCTGTACCGGGCTGCGGTCTTCAGGAGCGGTTTCCAGGTTGGAAATGTCCCGCACCCCCACTAGGGACATGTGCAACGTGCGCGGGATCGGCGTGGCGGAAAGTGTCAGTACATCAACCGAACTGCGGAGGTTCTTTAGCCGTTCCTTGTGGGCAACACCAAAACGTTGTTCCTCATCAATCACACACATGCCAAGATTTTTGAATTGAACATCTTTGGACACCAGACGATGAGTCCCGATGACGATATCGATCTGCCCTGTTTTCAGTTTTTCGATGGTCTCTTTTAGCTCTCTAGTGGAACAAAACCGGGACAGTTTTCCGATTTCCACAGGGAATTCCGCCATGCGTTCGCGAAAGCTTTTGTAGTGTTGTTCGGCCAGAACCGTGGTGGGCACCAGCACGCCAACCTGGAATCCATTATCGACCGCCTTGAACGCAGCCCGCATTGCGACTTCGGTTTTCCCAAAACCTACATCACCACACAACAGACGGTCCATTGGCCGCTCGCGTTCCATGTCGTCTTTGATAGATTCGATGGCGGTCAACTGGTCGGCTGTTTCGCGGTAGGGAAACGAGTGTTCGAAGGTATACTGCCACTCGGAATCCTCCTGGCAGGCCATGCCCGGTTGCAGTGCGCGCTTGGCCTGCAGTTCAATCATCTCGGCCGCTAGGTCCGTGATGGCGTCTTCCACAGCCAGCTTCTGTTTGGCCCATGTCTTGTTGCCAATTTTGGCTAGGACAGGTTGGCGCTTGGTGCCGCCGATGTACTTTTGCACCAGATCAATCTTGGATGCCGGTACGTAGATCTTGGTGCCGCCATAGAACTCAAGTTCAAGGTGCTCGGTCAGCTGCCCGTCTTTCTCTAGCATCTCCAGACCACGAAAGCGCCCAATGCCGTGGGACAAGTGCACGATCAGGTTGCCAACCTGCAGGTCCGTAAATGAATCAATCGCTTTTCCCAGCCTCCGCCCTCCCTTGCGGCGGAGGTCCGTCCGGCTGAAAATTTGATCGCAACCAACAATGGCTTTGCGGCCATCGTTGTCGCGCAGGCGAAAACCCTCATGGACACAGCCCAGTCCGATATGGATCCTAGACCCGTTATCGGAGCCAAGAATTTCGGTCACGCGCGGGATTTCACCTTCGACGCTGGCCATCACGTAAACGTCGTACCGATTGCCTGCCGCATCCCCGGTAAGCCGGTCAACCTGCAGCTTCACGTCCCCAATATCGCCGCTGAACTGTTCGATCGATTCGACAGGCAATGAAAATTTATGGTCGAACGCTCCCGGGGAAAGTTTTGACGCGCTGGCAGCCGCAAATTTCCCCAGCGACTTACGCACGTCGTTCCATGGAAAAATTGTCTCCCAATCGGGGCTGCGCGCGCGGTAACGCGTGGCGTGCTGTTCCAGTTGCTCCGGTTCGCAAAACAGCACCACGGTATCGGCCGGCAGAAAATCGGCAAGATGACCATCCTGGGCGGCAGAATTGTCCAGCACGGTAATTTCAACCTGGTTGATGTCCGCGATACTGCGTTGGCTGCCCGGATCGAACTGCCGAAGGGATTCGACCTCGTCATCAAAAAGTTCGATTCGTACCGGGCCGGCCCAGTCCGGTGCAAATACGTCCACGATACCGCCCCGACTGGAGAACTCACCGGGCAGTTCGACCGCGCTGGTTTCATGAAAACCCTGTCGGGTCAACCAGGCGATCAAATCGTCCACGTCCAGCGTCTGTTCAACCTGAATTCGGCGGCTTTGTCCATCCAGAGACGCGCGTGATGGAACCGGTTGTAACAATGCGGCAACGGAGGCGACGATGATCGGGTTGGCGTCTCCGGCGGCCAGCGATTTCACCAGTCTCAATCGGTCGCCGAATTCCTGATCGACGGTGACAGTGGAATCATTGGAGCTTAGGCAGGCCGGCAGACGCTCGACGGCACCGTCATGGAATGTGGGCAGATCGTCGATCAAGCGATCTTGTGTTTTCCCGTCGCAGGTGACCACCAAAATATTGGGGATCTGCTGTAAGATTCCGCTGACAAGCAGCGCGCAGGACGAACCCCAGACAGAATCGAACGTGACCGGTTGGTGCTGTTTCAGCGCGTCGATGCACGCGACAAAGTCCGTATCGGCTGCGAAGTGCTGGGGAAGTTTTCTCAGATAATCGCTTACCTGAGCAACTCCCGGAACCGCCTGAACCTTATTCATTGCGGTAAGATCTTAAGCCGATCGCGTAATGGGTTCAAGGGTTGTCCATTTCAACAGGTGGTGCGGTGGTTTGGTGGTTTAGGGATTGCCGACGAGATTCAACACTCTGTATATTTGACGGACCATTACGTTGCTTCTTGGAAATTGCCGGCCCGTAGTTTGCCAAGATTATTGGCCTGCCAGTAATCGCCGGTCGTCACGTCGAGCGCTGTCAGCCATTGGTCGCCGTAGCAATAGGTGTCGATCACGTGCAGGTGATCGAAGATCAGCATTTCTCCGTCGCCCTGTGGTGTGTGGCCAACCACCGCAGTCTTGCCGTTGATGTGCGGTGGAGGAATGTGCTCCTTGACGTGCTGCCAAAACAGGACTTCGTCTGGCTGTTCATCCAGCGGCAGGTCCGGGACATAATTCGCGTGCACAAAAAAGTGCGTGTCCGTCTCATGGTATCGCATGCAGTGACTAAGAAACGTCAGATGGTGCTGAGGAATATTCTGAGGCCGTCCACCGTAACTGGCGATCGTTGCGTTGCCGCCATGAGTCATCCAGAAATTCATGTCGTCGCCACGATTTTGCAGCGCTTTGAACATCATCAGTTCATGGTTGCCAATCAATGGCACCAGACGTGTCGACGAGATCAGCTCGGTCAAAATTTCCAGAACACGCGCCGATTCCATCCCGCGATCAACATAGTCACCCATCCCGATGATGGTATCCGTTTGGGTGGGTTCGATCGCATCCAGAAGCGTCTGAAGTGCAGTCGCACACCCGTGAATATCGCCTATCGCAATCGTTCGGTCCATTGATTACAGCAGCTTTTTAAAAATATGGGAGAGAGATGATACTGAACAAGATTGTGTGGGTAAGCCTGCGAGCCGCTATTCTACTGAGGCGGACGAATGCGGCAAGAGCAACAATTGGGCCGTTCGGGAGACCGGCAAGCGGATGGCTGTTTTTGCTTTTTCGCGACACCTCCATCAACATCCCGGCCAGGCTATGCGATTGGGACGCCAGCGGCAATCAAATCGCGCATCAGCTGCCCGGCCGATGTGAATGGTTTGGCGTGCATTCCGGCTGCACGGGCCGCTTCGATGTTTTCGATCTTGTCGTCCGTAAAAAAAATTCGGTCGGCATCTATTTTGGCTTTTTTAATCGCCACCTGGTAAATGCCGGCATCGGGTTTCATGCTCTTGGCGTCAAAACTGGTTACGATTGTCGGGAAAAAATGGTTCACCACACCAAACTTTCCCTGAACAAAATCCCAATGAGCTTGGCAGGTGTTAGACAGGATCCCCAATCCAATGTCCAGCCGCGCCAATTGGCTGATTACAGGAACCGTGGGAGCGTTGAGCCAGAAAATGTCCCCGCAAGCCGACAGGAATTCCTCCAGCGTGCAGGCACGCGGGGCAAGGCCGGTCGCGGCACAAAATTCGGCGTGAAACTGCTGACTGTTAAGCTCTCCGGTCTCGTAACGGTCCTCAAGACGGTTGTCGAACATGTGCTTTTGAACCTGCGCCGCATCCAAACCGCTGACCGCCGCGACCTGATTGACCATCCGCTGGTGGGAGAAATTGAGAATGACGTTTCCCAGATCGAAATAGACAAAACTGATTGAGGACATGAAGTACCTGATTTGTGATTGTGTGGAGGCGGGCCGTAAAGCCGTTATCGCGTGTTGTCAAACTGTCGTTTCACGTGTTTGCACAAGATTTATCGAAGATTCGCCCCGGGCTGATCCACCAAAAATTCTCCCGGTATAATAAACGACGCTGGCCCGTTGCTCCAGATTGGCCCGTTAGCCTAACCTTTCATCCAATAACGATCATTATGTCGATTGCTACCGAGACCAAAGCAACCAACCTACAACAGTTAATAGACAGCGGCTGGAAATCCAAATCGGTCAAACAGGAGATTCGCGACAATTTCCTCGTTCGCCTGGCCGCCGGTGACGAACTGTACCCGGGGATCGTTGGCTACGAGGATACCGTCATCCCTGAAGTAAATATCGCGTTGCTCTCCGGGCATGATATGTTGTACCTGGGCGAAAAAGGTCAGGCCAAAAGCCGAATGATGAGAGGTCTGGCGCAATACTTGGATGAAGAGGTACCGTATCTGGATATTCCGGATTGCCCCTTTCACGAAGATCCATTGCGCCCGATTTCAACCGGCGCGAAGAAGTTTCTGAAGGAGCATGAGCCGGTGGACACACCGATCGCCTGGTGGTATCGTGATCAGCGGTATGCCGAACGTCTGGCGCCGGGAACAAAGTTTGCCGACATCATCGGCGAAATTGATCCGGCAAAACTTGCCGGTGGCGTCAGCATGTCCACCGAAGAGGCGTTGCACTTCGGGCTGATTCCGAGAATGCATCGGGGGATTTTTGCCATTAACGAATTGCCGGAACTGGATGAACTGGTTCAGGTGGGACTGTTTAATATCCTCGAAGAACGCGACGTGCAGATCCGTGGTTTCCCGGTGCGGTTTGACATTGATGTGCTGGTTCTGTTTTCCGCCAACCCGTCGACCTACAATCGTAGCGGCAAGGTCATCCCGCAGTTAAAAGACCGTATTGGCAGCATGATCCAAACGCACTATCCGCTGTCGCGCGATGCCGGCATCGAGATCATGGAACAGGAGGCCGGTATCGATCTGGATGGCGAATACCCTGTGCGCGTACCGTATTTTATGCGGGAGATCTGCGAACAGATCACGATTGAGGCTCGGAAGTCGAAATACGTCGATCAGCAGTCCGGCGTTAGTGCCAGGTTCACCCTGGCCAATTATCGCACAATGGTCGCCAGCGCGCGGCAGCGTGCCGTCGTCCATCAAGAAAAACCGGCCGTCGTGCGGATCAGTGACCTGTCACATCTGTATACGTCGTCTCTGGGGAAACTGGAACTGGATCTGATGGGCAGCCATCAGATGTCAGAGCGACAGGTCCTGGAAAGTCTGATCGCTCAATCGATCGAAATTGTGTTCAAGGAATACGTCAGCGCACACGGATTGGACGAGATTGCCGAGATCTTTGCCAAGGGTGTTAAAATTGAAGTGGGCGACTTGATTCCGTCATCGCAGTATGCCGAACGTCTCAAACGGGTCCCGCCGGCGTGGGAGAAGGCGTTCGAGATTAACGCATCCTCGGACGAGGCTGTCCGGGCGTCCTGTGTTGAATTTGTGCTCTCCGGTCTCTACGCGATGGATAAAATCTCCCGGGGGCAGTCACACGGACAATCCTCCTACGAGATTTAGGCGTCTGTTTTACCGAGCGATAACATGAACCAACAAAACGATTCAGGGAACCGCGTTGGCGGAGTTCTGCATATGTATACCAAGTACGATCCAGTCAAATTTCCCAGCCCGACTCAGCCGCCGCCGGACATCATTTCGCCGCTGATGAATCAAATGATGGCTTGGGGCAGCGCGCGACAGTTGACCCAGGAAGAATTGGCCAACGCGATTCGACTGGATCCGGAACAGTTCAGAAATCTTGGTCCCAGCCTGGACATGATCAAGGCGATGTTGGAAGAGCGCAGACGAAAGATTCTGGAGACTTACGAAACGAAAACAGTCCAATTCAAAGCGAAAAAGGTGTTTCGCAAGAAGGCCAAGGCCCACGGTGAAATCCCCAAACAGATGAAGCCAGCCTATCAAGAGGCCGTCGCGCGAGAACAATTGTACGATCTGGAAAACCTCTGGTACCGAGCTGGTGACGATGGATCCGACCTGGCCAGGCATCTGATGAGTCTGATGGGGGCACTGGGAGACAAATACCAGATTGACGAACTGGCATCAAAGTGGCATTTTACCGGTCACGATTCGATGACGATCCCCGAGGCGTTGGAAATTAAGGAAGAACTGGAGAAAATCGAAAAGTTATTGGAGCAGGTGGAACAGGCTGCCGAGTCCGCCCAGATCGCGATTTTGGACATGGATCAACTGGGCGAATTCATGGACGACCAGACCATGCATTCGCTTGAAGAGATGAAGAAGCAGATCGACCAGTACATCGAAGATATCGCCGCCGGACAGGGGCTGAACAAGCGGGACGGTAAATACGAATTGACGCCGCAGGCAGTGCGCACGTTCCAGGGAAAGTTGCTGGAGCGAATTTTCAGTCATTTGAAGGCCTCGAATTCAGGTCGGCATCAAGGAAACGTTCAGGGCGAAGGCGCCGTCGAACTGCAACAGACTAAGCCGTACGAGTTTGGCGATTCGATCACGCAGATGGATATTCCTCAAACGTTTATCAATGCGTTGATCCGCGACGGTTCGCAACGCCCCATCCGGCTCAAGAGTGAAGATATCGAGATCCACCGTACACGTAACAATCCCAAGGCGGCAACGGTGATCGTGATGGATATGAGCGGGTCGATGCGGTACGATAGCCAGTACGTCAATGTGAAACGCATGGCAATGGCGATGGACGGTCTGATTCGCAGCGAATACCCCGGTGATTACCTGAACTTTATTGAAATGTACACCTTTGGCAAACTGCGTCGCAGCGCTGAGGTGATTGGACTAATGCCCAAACCGGTGACGGTACACGACCCATTCGTCCAGTTGAAGGTGGATATGAGCCGGCCGGAGGTCAGCGAACACATGGTGCATCAGCACTTCACGAACATCCAGCACTCCCTCAAGCTGGCACGCACGCTGTTGGCGACACAGAACACACCCAATCGACAAATTATGTTGATCACTGACGGCTTGCCCACGGCCCATTTTGAGGGATCGACGTTGTACATGCTGTATCCTCCTCATCGCGTGACCGAAGACGCAACCATGAGGGAGGCAATGTTGTGCGCTCAGGAGGGGATCACGATCAACACGTTTCTGGTTCCCAGTTGGTCGCAGTCGGAAGAGGATATCCGGTTTGCACATCGGTTGAGTGAATCAACCAAGGGACGTGTGTTCTTCACCGCTGGTGGCGATCTGGATCGTTTTGTCGTGTGGGATTATATCCAAGGGAAACGAGAAATCATTTAGTTGGACGCTGCTCAGGCCGCA
>CALCJM010000024.1 GCA_937967505.1 uncultured Pirellulaceae bacterium
GCAAGAGAATGGCTGGTTGGTGCATCTGAAGGAGAACATGTCGGCGGTTGGAATGAAATCCGAAGGGTGGCGAAAGGCTGCTCAGAAGGCCGGCAGATGCTCAGTGTCGGCAACGGGTGGTAACCCCCCAACTGCCGTACCTCAAGCTGCCGTACCCCTAACTGCCAATCGCCTTATATCAGGAGGATACTGCTTCATCACGAAAGTGCAGTTTAACTGAAGCATGTCCCTGTGCGGATTGCCGTACCAGCCTCACTGGCGGCCGCACTTGCATCTCGTTTTCGGCGACCGCTTGCCGAAAGAAAGATCCTCTGTCGTAAAGCGTCAAAATGCAACTAGCTTAATGATGACTTACGGCAATCAAGAAACCTGCTCTGCCACGCGGTTAGCGATCGATAAATGCTTTCACTTTGTGCTACTTGTAAGTGGACATTATGAAGCACAGCTTATCCGGGACTGTTGACAGAAAATTTAAGGGCCTTAGGTTGGCACTAATGGTGAACTAGGATACTGATGTTAACGATTAGTAAATTCGACGTACTCTAATTCGTCTTATCTGTATACCATTGCTGCAAATGGCTCAACGCATCCCACCTACATGGACGATTGCAGAATAGCGCGGGGGAATAATCATACTGACTCCCCCACCCCCACCCATTGAGTCAACTGGATAACCCAACTTTATCTAGGCGAGCGGTCTCGCCCCTTTCAATCTAACATTTGCATTGAAAACGTCGCATGACCTGTTCGTCTGCCGGAGGCAGATTATGACACGTTTCGCGTTCTCGACACCTACAGTGCTGACGTTTGCACTGCTGCTATCTCTCGCTTCTTCAGCGTCCGCTCAAGTCGGAAAAGATTCCGGACTTTGGGAGTGGACCAAAGTCGCCGCTCACCACTCCGCTATTGTCGAAGTCCATTCAGGTGGAGGCTCCGGAACAGGAGTCTTGATCTCAATCGACGAAGACAAAAAAATCGGCAACGGTTACGAAGGGTATGTGCTGACCGCATGGCACGTCGTTCAGGAAGACGTCAACGCTGCCAAACCCCGGATTAAGGTCAAATTCCGTAAACAGAAAGTCGGTTCGAAGGGTTGCCGGGTTGTTCAATACGATGAACACAAAGATGTTGCGTTGATCTGGGTCTGGGTTCCCGAGGATATCAAACCTGTACCGATGGCAACCCAACCGATCGAAAGTGGCGACAAACTTGAATTCGCGGGACTGGGCGGCGGTTCGAAACTGGATTGCTGCATTCGTCACTTTTCGGCAACGGCGTCGTCACCATCATCGCTGGAGAAAATCTTCGCCGATGTGCCGCTTCTGCCAGGCGATTCTGGTGGTCCGGTTTTCAACGAAGACAAAGAAGTGGTTGGCATCATTTCGGGAGGCTGGTTCTGGTTTAATAGTGGTCTAAAGACCGACGGAAACCAGTCCATCCGCACCACGTGGCCGGCACGCGCCAGCAACGTCGGTCCGCTGAAATCACTGATCGCAAAACTAAACAAGGTTGAAGGAACCACGACCAAAAAATACTAGTTCCACCCCCACTGCGTTTCGACGACAGTAAAAAACACCTGTGAGACGCCCGTTTTACAGGTGTCTTTTCGTAACTGACACTTCATCATCCATCGCTTTTGAATTCACATTACCCGATTAACAAGCAGGCCTTTGACATCGCGACCAACGGGGGGAACGTCTTCGCTCTTTTTAAGGCGACTGGCAGTTAGGGAGTTACCATCCGTTGGCGACGCTGCCAGCGTCGGAGCGAAGCTGGCAGCATCGCCAACGGTAAGCTTTCAACTGCCAATCGCCTAACATGACGTTGTGGCAGCGTTTAGCTTCTATGCGTTTTTTGTCAATTGAACAAGAAAATCTTGCCATTGATTCGACAAGCCGATGCTCAAACCATCTGTTTAAGTGGCGCTCAGCGGCGATGCTCCGGTAGTCTCGTTGTGCCGATCGGGGGGGGGAAGATTTTTGGTTCGCTCTCGCCGATACGATGCGCACCCAAGATGAACCGGAGCAGCCTGTTGGTGATGCTTCATTAGCTATTTTCCGATCCGTGCGACCGTCTGGGGATCGCTCTCCACCAGATGACGCGCTGTTGCTCGTTGGTGATGCACAAGAGCTCCAGCTCACCACCGCAGTCACGACAGGTCGGGATCGGTTTCTTAATCACCGGCGAGAATATCGTCGCGCCTAATCGGCAGCACCAACCATTGTGCACCCGGATCAGCCAACGAACGTCAGCACGTTGGGCCTTGCAGCCGGGGCCTATGAAGCCGTAGTTGCGGATCTTCTGAAAACCCGACAGCAAGATGTGCCGGGGAGGCGCGCGAATGTTTCGCTGGACAAATGGCGAGTCTCATACCGCTGCCGGCCCGCGGCTTTGGCGGTGTAGGCAACTGTCTGACTCGTCGATTCGGGGCAATGCGGCTGTCACCGATGGCGACTCGGCCGATGTACGGAGCCAAGTAACTTGACCCGGCCGTTTGAGTTCCTCAAACAAATACACTAACTTAATTTCAAGTGAGACCAATATCAGTTTTAACAACCAATGGGACATCCCCGAAGGAAAAGTTGGTAATCTTCTCCTCAATCGGCTACCATGTCCTTGAAGGCATTTGCAAATGGCGACAAAGACGGGCGTTTGGTCTATTCGTGTGTCTTGATAGCTTGAATCCAGTTGCGAAGTTGCCTCAAAGACATCCGGATAGATCGCAATTCGTTCCCCCACACAGAAGATGAATACCAAAAATCCAACGATCGCTTTCACAATCGGCCTGTTCAACGCTGTCGATGGACCATCTCATTGCGTCTACACACAGGCGTATGGAATGGAGATGCAAGTCGATGACGAATGGCCACTTAACATCTTGATAATGGCCCCACCGCATCTCATTTCATCAATGACGAGTGAAGCGGATGTTGCATCAATGGGCATGATTCCCGGGGCCAGCTACACACCGGGAGACGGCAACTACAAACAAATCGTTGAGCATGGCGGTCGATGGGTGCTCGCCCGCCCATCCGACGATCTGGCAACAATCGTCAACCAGAAATTGGGGGTCTTGCTTCTGGTCGAAAACGACAATGACATTGTTTCACTTACCAACGTCGATGGTTTAACTTCTGACAATCTGACAATCGCATTTGGAATCGACAGTGTTTCGAATACTGATACTGCCGGGCAAATGGCAGCCAAGATTCAGGGCAAACTGCCCGACAAACTCAGTTCATCGCAAATTCTTGTTAGTGGCTCCTTTGAGCACTCGAATCTTGTCGAATATTCGTCTATCGACGGCGTGTCAGGATTGCTGCTGCTGGATGCGTCGTTTGATGCCATCCTCGAGCTCATTGAGAAACTAATGGGATAGCAATTTGTCATCCCGCCCGGTGGCTCATGCACTGCCCGGACAAGTCGTTTATGCAGCCCGGCATGGAAGAGATGATCTTCCATGCAACCTTTCGGATCGATGGCACGGATTTTAAGGCAAGCGATGTGGGGTATTCGGAAGAGACAAGCACGCCAAACTTGATGGGCATCTCGCTACTTCTGAGTCCTAGTTCGGTCGAAAAAGCGAAACAGATATTTGCCGCACTCAGTAACGATGGGCAAGTGGTAGTCCCATTTGCTGAATCGTCCTTCACAGCTTGGTACGGCATTGTCATCGACAAGGTGGGTGTAACGTGGAAGGTCAACATTGAGAACGACGGATCCCCGAGAACTGAGTAATTGGCGGCGCTGGAATGGGCCAGCGGTTTGTTCCAGTGCTGTTTTTCAGTTCGCTCTCCTGAATTGCAGCTGCTTGGTACCTTGTGCTCCGGCGCTGAAAGATCTCCGTGTAAAGTTAAAAACAAAGAGAAATGATGACCCAAAAAAAGATCAACTGGCGGAAAAGAATCAGCTACAATGTGATTAAGAAACCATGCTA
>CALCJM010000025.1 GCA_937967505.1 uncultured Pirellulaceae bacterium
CTCCCTTTCGCCGCTGTCCATTTTAAGAATCAACCGAAGTATCTTCTTAAAACTTCTCGCTCGACTTGCATGCCTAATCCACGCCGCCAACGTTCATTCTGAGCCAGGATCAAACCCTTCAATTGTATGCTTGCTAAACAGCGGCCGGAAACCGAAGCTCCCAACATATTTAGACGACTAACAGAGTTAGAATGAACAATCACCGAAGTGACCATTCGTTGCCAAATTAAAGTGCCGGTTCGAATCATCGTTTTCACGAATTCATCGCCGACGCAGCTCATCGCTGCTATTTGTCTGACTAGGTTAGATGGATGGAATAAACTTCCAACTAACCCAATTCACATGATCTTGTGCTTTAAACTTTTTGCTTGAAAAACTACCAGTCAAAACCTGACCAAAGCCAAATCCAAACCAGCAATCCTCAAACGAATTTACAAGAGGTCTCTACTAAATTGTCAAAGATCAAAGTAACCGGCAATCTGGTGCCTGTCACGAGGAGGCGTATGATAGGGACTCGAAAAGAATCGTCAATGGCGAATCGCCAGTTTTCAGAAAACTTTTCAAGACCCGTGCGTCGGTCGTTGTGTTGACCTCAGCTGCCTCAGCCCAGAGTAGTTTGCAGCAATCGTTTCCAACCACTGCGTCTTACTTGGTCCCCCAATCATCGGACGGTTCACTGGTTGACTTGAATCAACTTTTTACAAATCGCCGTTTGCTTGAGGGGCGGAAGTAGATCCGATTTACCTGGGCATGGGAAGAGCCATCGGGCACAATTCTCGAAATTTATTTGAATCGCAGAAAGTGATTCAGTGAGCCGGTTCGGAAGCATTGTCGATTTTGCTGATTTGCTGCATCGCATGGGCTGGTGAGTCGGGATGCGTTTGATAAGGCAAGGCCTGCGGTTAACGTTTTCGGATCGATAGTGGTGCGGGAGTGATGCAGTGGAAGGCTCTAACCAGTTGTCCTTCGGTCCAGCCTGCCGCCAGTCCAAGGCGGGCAAGCCCGAGGGTGGCAATGCCGCCCCCACCGCCAAGATAACGCTTGACAGTTTTCGCCTCACATTTCTTGGCGGGCGCCGCCCTCGGTGCGCCCCGCCTCCTAGTTGGAAGTTTTATCGGCCAATTGGACCCGTCGTTCGGCCTGAGTTAGCACAGCGTATCATTGAGGTACCCAGCTGGTCGCTGGTTCACCGAAAGCTTCCGCTTCTTGATGAGAGAGAATGCCTTCCAATTCAGAGTGCGACTCCTCTGCGATTTCCAGAAGGGCGGCTCGATATTCCTTTGCGGCCTCGATTTTACGTTCCTTTGCATGTTCGCCAACTTCCAGCAATTTCTCTTTTTGGTCTTCATCAAGTTCGACTTTGTCAGGGTAACATTGCTGGATCGTCTCAAGATAGTTCCCCTGACGCTCGGCCAACAACCGGGCAAACACCCTTCCTTTAATGATCCGGGCTTGCATTGGCACCAAAATTTTTTCGTTGAGCTCTGTTTCAAAAACCTGAAGTTGCTCTAACCCTTCAACCCTGTTTGCCGTCGTGGACTCCGCCGGCATCCCGTTGATGAAATCATTGATTTCCTCGGAGAGCTTATTAATCTGCTTCACTTGAGCAGGAACAATCTCGAGATTTTGTGGCCCCAACCCCATTTCAAGGAATTGTGCGCCATTCTCAGCCTCTGATTCGTCTAGCTCCTGCTGCTCCAGCATCTCTTGGCGGGCATACAATTCGGCTTCCATGGAAATGATCTCCAGCATATGCAAAGTGCGGCCCAGCATGATATTAAGTTCGTTCTCGCTGGGGACTTTCTCTTGCGAATTTTGCCCATTGGCAAAACCCGCAAGAACGAGTGACAACATCAGGGCGGTGAGAGCTTTAGCCATCTTGATTCCTTTAAAGGTATAAGTTTTCTTTGATCGTAATGTGATTACATTTGCCGGTGTTGGGCGATTGGCAACTGAAAGCTTGCCGTTGGTGATGCTGCCAGCTTCGCTCCGACGCTGGCAGCGTCGCCAACGGACAGTAAATTCCTGAATGCCAGTCGCCTTAAACTTCATTTTCTGAGGGTGCGCTGGTCACCAAGCCTAAGAATTCAACACGTGCAGGGAAGCGGCTGGCCAGTGCGTACAGCTGTTGTCGCATACTGCTAGGACTAAGGGCTGTTTTCCTCGGGAAACCACTCTCGGTCAAATCCATAGATTGCTACCTTTCCGTCTGCTGTTTTGACATCCCAATGAATATGCAAACCTTGTTCTCCGCCAAACCTTTGCCGCAGATCCGAGCGCAGCCTGTTAAACAAATCTTCGGAATGCAAGTTTGCAGACACGGCCAAATAAAAGATCTCGCCTTGGGACATCGTCAAACTAAAATTCGAATCCTTCAGTAAATTTCGATAGGTTGTCGTGAGTCGATCAGAATAAACTTTTGGATGCAACCAAAACCAACTGGATCCCCAAACAACTATTGAAATCCAGGCGAGGGCAAGTCCTAACGCAATAGCCCGACGAGAACCGCTCATTGCCGCCCAGCGATTTATGATCGCAAAGTAAAGGCAGGCAACCGCGCCAGCGGCCACAGCAAACACAAGAGCCGATAACGGACCGACATTCGCCACCAAAGCTAGGGCGAGCGCGAGCATCGACATTGCGATAATACTCTGCGAGAGAGAGATTTGAAAGTTTTGTCGTCGCTTCATATTAAATAGCTCCCGGATTTGGGGGAGTTCCTGTGCATCTGCGTTTCTTCACTTTTATGTTTCTTCCCAATAAGAGCTGCGGTATTGGCGATGCTCCTGCCGACCGGCGAGGCTTAGTCAACGGATGCATCTAGCTTCACCCGGTTGTTTTTTGACATAAAATGAGGGGTGGTCGCAATATTTTGCGCTGCATCCAAAATTCCGTAAGTGGCGATCGCAACATTTTTCATTGCATCCAAATTCCGGTGTCTCCTGTTCCCCGGGCAAGCTCTTGGAGCGTTTGCTTCACCTGCCAAACCTTACAAATTACGCAAGAGACGCGTCATGAAGCACCCCATGGCACTTGCGAAAGTCGTGGCGCTCTGGCAGAAATGCGGCAAGACCAATTACTTTAAAAATGGAAATATAATCCATTTTCCTGTTTTTTTTTGTGAGAATTGTTAGCAATCTGTTAGAAAGAGCAAATGCTTTCTGCTGTAGGCCTCACGCCGCAGGCGATTAGTGGGCTTAATTCCCGCCGTGGGACTGCCGCCGTCAAGCAAGAGTTTCTACACGTTTACTTGTTTTTTACAGGATTAGTGACCATGAAGTTAACTACAGTGGTTCTTAGAACCGTCGCAGCTGCGATTGCAATCGTCGTTCTTTGCGGATCCAACGCGTCGGCAGACGTTTGGCTCCCATTCGACAATTTCGCCGGATTTTCCAGAGATGCCTTCCTTTTCACAAATGAAAAGGGGCAGATGGATGTCTCCTACCAAAGTAACCGAACCAGCGTATCGGGTGGCGTGGCCAGACAACAAGCAGGTCGCACCAAAGCTGACGACGCCTATGGTGCTTGGTCAAAGTCTGCCAACATTATTCCTACCAACTCTACCGTTAGTGGAAGAGCGAAGTTTGGGAATAACGCCAGCAAGCAATACGTTTGGGGCGGCTTCTGGGGGCTGTACGATCAGGCGAAGAAAAAAAAGCAGAACTGGCATTTCCTCGAGCATGATATTTTGGAGACTTTCCCGGGCGGTAGTTTCTTTAACCGTTACATTGCGAAGAACTGGAAGACCAACCAGGTATTCGTTGGCAACGGTCTCCGTGCGATCAATGGTGTTCAGTGGTGGCGAAACAATTGGCGCGTCTACAAGTGTACAATTTTTAATAACCGTGGTGTTTTCAATTCCGGCGGTGTATCACGGACGGTCCAGACAGCAGTCAGAAGTTTTACTTCGAGACTGATGATCACCCATCGCCCTTGGGGTTCAAGTATCTTCAGTGTGCCAGTGAATTCCCGAATTGCCGATATGCAAATCGACTACGTTTTCATTAACACACCTTAGGTTTTTACTGCGTGCAGGAATGCCCAAGGCAATCTCCGGTTCCAATTGGAACCGGAGATTGTTTTTAAGGCTCCTCCTGATTCAATAATTCGCCAATGGCGGTCTTCTTCAACGTAGTGCGTGGCCGTTTTTTAAAAAAAGACACTGGCCAATCGCAAAGCATTTAGACACCGCTTACAAGTTGATCCTCCATTGTTCAAACTATGTCTTGCCATAAATTCTTTCTGCCTTGCGTTCTGTTATTCGCGCTGTCTTGCTTACCGGCATGTCAGAGGGGCTCGATATCTTCATCAGCCACTGGACCGGCAACACCACTTGTGCCCATCCTTGCGGAAAAGCTGGATGCGTTAAGCTCAATCTCAATCAGGTACGGGAACCATACGTTAAATATTGTCCCTAGGGATGGTATTTGGTATCTGGATGCCCCACATAATGTTCGCGTCGCAGGTTCCGCGTTGAATTTGGCCCTTTCTGATCTGATCAGCACTCCTCGAGGCCAACCGGTGGCACTTTCAAAATCGGATTACAAGCCCATGCTGCTGTGCACAAATTCTGAAACCTCGACAGCTGGAGTGGGGGTTGAAGTCGCATTGAGTTTCAATGACTCACAAGCCCCTTTCCGTATGGTGCTGGGGACGTTTGACATAGACAAAAAATCTGACCACGGGCAAGTTTTTGGAGAGCAGGCTGCCGCTCGGCGGTATGTGCGATTTTTAGATGAGGACAAAGTCTTTTTAACCAATGCATCTCTTGAGATCTGGACGGTGGATTCCTCCTATTGGGCCAGCAATGAGTTTCCTCCTATTCGCCAATTGGAACGGGTGGTGGTAACGGATGCCGACGGGTTCCAATGGGAAGCCTCAAAAACCTCCAGTTTTTCTCCAATTACCCTAGGGGCTCCCTTTGGGGCAATCACCGCCTCCCCGGATTTGATCAGTTTTTTTGAGGCTTTTTTTCAATATGGTTTTCACGACGGAATTATTCCCGAAGAGTCAATTGACGAGCCAAGTTCTCCACCCTCCAAGCCTCTCTACACCGTTGAAGCAAAAGATCGGTTTGGTGGCTCCTATAAGGTCAGCGTGTTAAGACCCCTGCAAATGGCAAAACCTCAGCTTTCTCAAGAAAGTCTGAAACCCGGTTTTCTGAAGGTGGGTGAGGTTGGTGAAGAAGAATCTCATTTTTTGGCTTGCAAACTGGAGATCGAACTCCCTGACCCTGACCCACAACAGATTAGCATGATGGAGTGCATTGACGGTAAAGAGATCGCGTTCCTCGCCGGCAATTTCAAACTTCTCGAACAGATTACTGCGGAGCTGAAAGAGTATGAAAAAACAAAGTAGCTTATTCTGGATATGCATGTGGGGTGCGTGCTTGTTGCTGGCACTCTGCGTTTGGTTCGTTAAAGAACGAACCGCAATGTCGAACCAGAACCGCCAACCTGCCTTGAATGATGAAGCAGATTCCGTTCTTGCCCACATGCGCTCCAACGGAAAAATCAGGCATCACCGGGAGATGATGTCCATCCTTGAGGCTTACGATTCCGGAGACAAGCAGTTTTTACGGCAAAGGGTGCAACAGCTTGTCGATGAGGATTTTGACAAAGCGTTGGATGTCTTTGCAAGATTGGACTACACCTTTCTCCAATTCGGCATGAAGTTTCCACACGACATTGTCGTCACGTATCTGGAAGAACATCACTCTGAAGAGGAGTCCATGGAGTTATTGGCTGCGTACTGCAAAAATTCCTCGATCACAACATCCATTATGTCGCTCTATTTCAATCAGTGGTTTGATCGGGATCATATTGGACAGTTCAACTGGTTTAAAACAAACTCAACCTTCAACCAGCCGGTAACGGTTCTCAAATACAGTGAAAAGATCGGCAACTCTGAAAAGGGACTTGAAGTCTTGCGTTTGATCGACGATCTGCCCCAAGAAGATACTAGGCGGGAAGCTGTCTATACAGGTTCCATGGAGTACATGTCATCCGACAAACCCGCCCTGTTGGGAGAATACTTGGGGGAGCTGGATACGATCCCCGACAATGCCTATTCGCCGATTTACAATATGACAGAACGAATCGTCCGCAATGAACTGGACACCCCAGTTAAGGCAATGGAACGGGCGGCGGAATGGATCGATTTGATCAAAGACGAAACGCTTCACATCAAGTACCTTGCGACAACCGCATCGCATTTGGGAATCGAAAATCCAGACGCCTACCAACAGTGGCTCGACAGCTATCAGTTTAAAGATGAACAATCCCGGCGCACTTTCCTTGCGATCTATGATGAAGAGATTGCCTTTCTGAAAGACGTTCAGCATCACACTGTCGATCAAATTGAGTCTTCAACACCTGAGAGAGAATTATCAGAGTAATGATACAAGCCCTTTTTAACCGCTCTACCGCTTTCTGCCTCATCCCGGTTTTGCTTTGTGGTGCGGCATTTGTTGCCGTGGGAACTCTGAATGTTCGGTGGGATGTCACCGAGGACCAACGACATTCCTTGTCTCCAGGTTCAAAAGAACTGTTACAGTCTCTGGAAAACCCCGTGACGGTTCGCTTTTATTTGAGCCGGTCAGACAATCTGTTACCGGTGAAGCTTCGCCATTTTTCAGAGCGCGTCGATAGTTTGCTTGACACAATCGTGGACATCTCGAATGGAAAAGTGGAGGTCAAGCGACTCGACCCCAAGGCGGATCCCAATGCCGTGGAATCCGCTGTTTTGGACGGAATCCGACCTCAGACAATCTCACAAGAGGCCGTTGTTTATATGGGGATCGCAGTTTCTTCTGCCGGTGAACGAGCAGAGCTTCCCTATCTTGATCCAGCCGAAGACACCGCGATTGAGTACCAACTTTTAAGTCGTATCAGGAAGGTTGCCAAACGTAACGTCCCCCGACTGGGCATAATCAGCACACTGCCGATAGCGCTTAATGGCGGTTGGCAAATCATCAAAGATCTGAGGGAAGAATACGAACTCGTCTCCTTGAGGTTAAGCGACCCTATCCCGGATAACCTGGACACACTGTTGATCATCCATCCCAAAAGGATCTCTAGGAAATTCGAAAAGAAGATAAACGCATTTACCGGCCGGGGCGGTTCCATGGTCGTTCTGATGGACTCGGTTTCGCTGGCACTAAACTTTCTCACGTCAGCACAATTTGATGACCTGACATCCAAATGGCCTGGCTTGATGAAAGCCACGGGGCTGGAATTCAGTGGCGAAAACGCAGTCGCGGACATGCTGTTAAGCACAAAGCTGGATCGTGGTGAAGGAGTTGAGGATCTCAATACGTTTTTGACGGTGAACGAAGACTGTATGCATGATGATCATGTCATTACCGGGGGGATGAGCTCGATTGCGCTGCCAATCTCCGGGGCATTCCTAGGAGACGGTCACGACAACCTTCAGTTAACACCAATCATTCAATCCACCGCTCAGTCGGCATTTTCAGATAAGGATTCACAACTTACGGCCAACAAAGAACAGACCGCTCGAAAACGATGGAGCTTTAAAGCGGATTCCGAGGTGTATTCTCTGGCCGTTCTCGTCGAAGGAGCTCTGCACTCCTTCATCGACGGAAAAGAGAGGCCGGACGCTGTGCCTACCAAGGTGATTCTTGTTGGAGACGCAGATTTGATCGCAGATCCGTATGCAGGTTACCAGGAAGAGGTCCAAGGGAACGAGGTGTTCACTCCCATCAATAACAATCTTAGCCTGATCTATAACGCACTTGATTTCCTCAAAAGCGAATCGCTACTGAACGACGCGCGATCAAAAACACGGCAGAAAAGACCGCTGACCACGCTCCGCCGAGAAGAACGAAAAATAAGGTCGCGCTACGAAGTGCAGCTTGCGGCGTTGAATATGAAGTTGGAAAAGCTGCAAAGTAAAAGTGGAGGTTTCAGTGAAGAGCTCCTTGATCACAGTCGCTCGATCAATCTCGATGTGCAAAAGAATCAACTTAAACGAGACGCCCAGATGCGTGAAGTAAAAGCAGAGATCGAAGGAGTAAATCGCACCGTCAGAGAGGAAGTCCAAAAGATGAAAAGCCGCATTCAGTGGCTCAACACGCTGGCCATGCCTTTGGTGCTGGCCGTGAGTGGAATCTTCTTTTGGTCGATACGCAAGCATCATACCCGCGCCCGTCAAACGAGGAGTTAATCGTATTGCCCATGCTTAGTTTCGAGAATATTTCCAAAACATTTGGTACCAAACAAGCCGTCCGGGGCCTCAACCTTGAGGTGACTCAGGGGCAAGTGATGGGTTTGCTTGGCCCTAACGGTGCCGGAAAGTCAACCAGTATGAAAATGGCGGCTGGCTGTCTGCGCCCGTCTGAAGGTCGAGTCCGGTTGAAGGGAATCGATGTTTGGAAGAAACCAATTCAGGCCAAACAAAATTTGGGATACCTACCCGAACGCGCACCACTTTACGAAGACTTCACACCGGTAGAGTACCTGCGGTTCATTGCAAAATTGAGAAAAATCGGCAGCCGCGACCTTGCGCGAAGCATTGACCAAGCCATTGATGCTTGTTTTCTGCAGGACATTCGCCACCAATTGATATCGACGCTTTCCAAAGGATACCGTCACCGGGTCTGCCTTGCGCAAAGCCTGCTGGGAGACCCCGACATCCTGATTTTTGATGAACCGACCGACGGTTTGGACCCCAATCAAAAGCAGGAAATTCGCGACCTGATCAAACGCATACGGAAGGACAAAGCGATCATCGTTTCGACGCACATTCTTGAAGAGGTCGAAGCAATATGCACCGATGTCTACATCATGGACTATGGAAAGAAAGTCTTTCAGGGTAGCCCGTTGGACTTTCGCGCTCAATCGGAAAATCGGTCACAAATTGTTATTGAATTTACCGGAGGTGACTCTCAGCGAATTCTGACAAGGCTCAATTCTGCAGAAGATCTCGAAACCGCGTCACTTGACACCGAAAACGGGCAAGTGGTTGTTGATCTGGCAGAGGGCTCACAAACACAGGTCAGAAACAGAATTTTAAACATTTTTTTGGAAGAAAATGCTTCCATCGTTTCGTTCAGCAACCGGACTGGCAAGACCGCTGACTCTTTTCGGCAGCTCACACTTCCCGGTACAAGTGATAGGTCGTCGAAGGCATGAGTACATTCTTTACAGTTTTAAGACACGAGTTTTGCTCGTTGTTATTTAGTCCGATCGCTGTAGCGTATTTGACAATTTTCGTTTTTTTGTCGGCGCTGTTGACTTTCACCGCCGGGAACTTTTTTATCCTCAATGAGGCTACGCTTTCATATTCTTTTTTCCGGTGGCACCCTTTGCTTTACGCTTTGCTGGTCCCGGCGATCGGAATGCGTTCATGGACTCAGGAAAAATCCCAGGGGACTTTGGAACTTCTCTTTGCACAGCCGATTGGTATGTCGCCAATCGTACTGGGAAAGTATGCGGCAGCCTGCGTGTTGCTTTTGCTGGGACTGGCCCTGACATTTCCTTTGGTCGCCACTGTCATCTGGCTTGGAAAAGTCGATATGGGGGAGTTGATTTCCGGTTACATCGGTAGCGCTCTGGTGGCAGCCACGTTTCTTGGCATCTCATGCTATTTTTCGGCATTGTTTAGAAGCCAGGTAATCGTTTACCTTCTGTCGACAACGCTTTGCGTGCTCTCTGTGTTATTGGGTTCGACGCAGTTGGAGGGTGAGCTTGTCAGCATCTTTCCGCGCAGCCGCCTGATCGTGGATTTCATTGGTTCTTTGAGTATCAACCAATATTATGTCGGTTTTCGGCGTGGACTTATCGAACTTCAATCGGTCGTTTACTTCGGGGGGATCATTTGTGTGAGCCTGCTGGCCACGGCCCAACATTTGACCCGGCGGCGCCTGTAGACGGAGATGCTGGGCGGCTTCCGGTTAGGGGCGCTGCGCTACGGAGCTTGCGTGTCGGCCAGTCGTCGGAAATACTCCTCGATCACGGCGCGATAGTGAGGCGGCATATCCTTGGACATTTCGGCGAGTGCCGCAGCGCGCTGGGCCGGAGGCAAGTCGCCCCAGTGGCCGCCTTCGTCCAGACGTTTTGTCCTGACTTCGCCACTGGCACCACCCCCTGCAATCTGCGATGTCTTCAATGGCTGGGTTGGGCCCTGAGCCGACCGAGAGACCTGTTGCTGTTGCTGCTGTTGATTTTCAAGATCTTCGATCAGTTTATCCAGTTTCTTGATTACTTCTTTTTCCTGATCACGCACGCGCTTGCCGCTCCGATTCAACCCTGTCCGGCGACCAACATCATTCATCAACCGTGCAACTTCATCCAGCGAATCAACTTTCAGTGGCTCAATGTCGGCAAGCATCAGTTGCCCTACCACCGCATAGCGACGAGGAATGCTCCCTTGGTTTTCCAACAATTGTTTAACCGTCGCCAAACATGCATCCTTCTTCAGCAACTGATGCTCCATCAATCCCCGGTAGAACAACAGTGTTGCCGGATCCAGCACGTCTTCCAGCGAAACTTTCTCTAGGCACGCCAATGCCTCGTCATGGAATTGGTGCTGTGCCAGCCAACGACCGTAGAACAGCGCGACATGGTTGGCAACAAATTCGTTTTCGGTCACGTTGTCAAAGTCAAAACCGGGATCGATCAACGCCGTCGATGCATGCGGTTGCCGCAGTTGATCTTTCAAGCTGCGCACGTCCGGGCGTACCAGAGCAATGCCATCGACGACGATATCCAACCGTTCGGCTGAATTGGTAACGATCGCATCGTGCCCGGTTTGCCCAATGGAAGACAATGCTGCCTTGAGGAACTTCCCCAACTCCTCAAACGATGACTGATTGTCACCTCGTCCGGCAAACCATTGGTTGAAACTGTCGATGACTTTTGTGGTCTCGGGGGTCTGCCATGATGCGTCGCGCGTCAGTTCCTCTGACGAGGACGTGTCATCGGCTGCGATGGTGTAAATCGTCAACGTCCGTGCATCGCAGGTCGATTGTGACACAGTCGTCCACAGGACGACTGTGCTGAGCGCGAGGATTGCCAGTGCTTGCAATCGGAAACAAAAATGGAGGTGGGACGGCGCCTGAGGGTATGAAGGCCAACCACTGGATTGGTGCTCAAAAATCGTCGATTCAAATTTGTCCAAATCACTCTCCCGATTCTATTGCTTGTTGCCCTGAACGATTTCCTGTGTGATGCGTGTCAGTTTTTTTTGTTTGGCGGTCAGTCGCTTCAGGGCAGCGACCAGTTCGGGATCCTCGGAAACTCCTAACGGATCGTCCGGGGTTTGCAACTGCTTGGAATAACGTTGGTGTCGTCGATAAATCCGGTCTTGTAGGCTACGCAGCATCTTCAGTTCGGCAATTTCGCCCACCAGAGGCTCTTCGCCCGGAGAAGGCGCTGTTGCCCCGGGGGCAGGAGTAGGCGGTGGTGTGTCCTTGCTCTGTTCATTGTCGCGCTGGGCCTGAGCCAGTGACGAGACAAGATAGTTTAGCGTATCAATAACCTCTGTTTCGAGATCAATCGTAAAATTGCCGACTTTAGCCGATGATAACCGGGCCGCAATTTGGGTCATATCCTGACGCATTTCGTCAACGGTCTGAAGAAAAGCGACAGATGAGCCATCTTCGACCAGTAGCAGCAGCGCCCGGCCTGCGTCGGCGGCAATCGTATTTTGTTCGGTGGACAGTTTGCCGGTTTGGACATCATACTCGGTGCCGCGTTGGTCTGACGCGGTTGCTGCGAGTTGTTCGGTGGACTGTTTGACCTTAATTTCACGTTCCAGCATTTTCCGGAAACGTTCCTCAAGTTTAGCCAGGGTGCGTTCGACCTCCTCCTCGCGCATCTGCCGGAGAATTTCTTCCAGCTGCTTTTTGGCTTGGGCGATCTCTTTTTCGGCCTCCTTCATTTCCTCGACCGCGTCCGCGCGATGGGCCTCCTGAAGTTTCTTTTGCGCTTCTCTCATCCGCTGCTGAGCAGCATCGATACGTGTGCGAATCGGGTTGGCCGGTGGTTGTTCCGGGGCAGCCGACTGCCCCTGTTCTGTTTCCTCCTGACGTTCTAAATTTTCTCCGGAATTCTTCTGCTCTCCTGAAGCATCGTCGCCCCGGGATGGCCTCTCGGGGGACTTGCCATCAGATCGATCCTCCGACGGTTCTGGCTCATCTTCGGCGTCAATATCCAATGGGTCTTCGCCGTCAGAGGCTGGTGCTGCACTCTTGTTACCGTCACTCTCTTCGTCTTCGAGGTCCTGTTCCTCGTTGGTTCTGATTTTATCCGAGAGGTCGCTAGCCCGGTCAGCCGCCTGAGACTCTGATTTAGCGACGCGCTGCGCATCGATGCCGCCTGTGGCTTGACCGCGTAGTCCTTTCTGCAGTCGCAGGAGTTTTTCGACCTCTTTCAGATACTCCTGATAGCGTTCAATTTCGTCCTTCAGACGTTTACTACGATCCTCACTCTGCAGCAGCGCCAGCAACTCCTTCATCTTCTCCAGCACTTCGGCCTGCTGTGTTTCGGCTTGGGAAAGTTTGGCCGATTCAATCAGCGCGACGACGTCTTGCAATTGATCGCTGGTGGCCGCGGACTGCGACCGTTGAAATGCTTTTTCCAGTAGTTTCGAGCGTGTAGGATTTTTGTCGCGCTCGAATCCGTAGAGGGTAAACAACTTTTCTTCAAGCAGTTGGTATTGTTTGGCAAGTCGTTGTTGGCGCTTGAGAATTTCGGGGCGTTTTAAATTGGCGGTGGGTGCCGGTTCCTGAGCATGCAACGGCGCTGGTTCAGTCACCACGCCAGCCAACAGACTACAGGCAATCAGGACAGCGAGAAAAATTCTGACAAACAGAGGCGTATGGCTCATAGTGGTTTCTTGAGGGCAACGGGAACGAACCTCATTTTAGCAGCGCCGATGCTGATCGCGAACCGGCATCCAAGGGTGTGCGATGCGCTTGAATACGTTTAATCGATGTACTCTTCGAACTCGCTCACGTCGTGGCTCTGGGGCAAATCGCCAACATCGCTTAACTGAAACAGCTCCAGAAATCGTTTCGTTGTTCGATATAGCTTTTTTACAGGTTTTTCGTCAGTGGTTTCAATCGCCAGCAGGTCGCGCCTGACCAGCTGGGATAAAACAGCTCCGCATGGTTTGCCGCGTGTGTTTTCCACTTCGGACTTACTTACCGGTTGATGATAGGCCACCACTGCCAGCACATCAATCGTCCCTTGTGCCAGTTGAACTTCCTTGTTGCGACCGAAGTAATGGTTCTGGAATGGCGCGAGGCTCTCTTCAAGCACCATTTTTATTTCGGCATCGTCACCATCGCCATCGACCATGATTCTCCACGCGGAACGATCCTGTTCGTAGGTGGCATTCAGGTTTTTGGCCGCCTGCCGCACATCGGCCGTATTGACATCCCGCAGCACCGCCGCAATTCCTGCCAGCGTTAGCGCGGTGCCCTGCGGGGCTCCTACGAACACGATCGATTCGATAATCGTATCAGGTTCGATCGGACAACCCTGGTTATCATCCGCTTCGTTTGGCAACGTAGATCCCTCAAGACCGTCGTCTGCCGATCCCCCGCCCACCAGTTTTGCTTTCCCGGATTTTATAACAGTCTCATGCCCGGGATTTTCACTCTCGCGCTGTCCGGATTCGGCGTCGGGATTCCCCGGGTACGATTCTTCGGATACTGCAGGATCTGCATCGGGAGAACGCTGGCGGATGACTTCCGCATAAGCTTTGCTTAGTTTGTCCAGTGAAAACTCTTCGTCCAGATCGTCAAATGGATCGATTTCTTCCTCATTCGAAGATTCATCAGGCATGAGGCTGCTCTTGATAGGTGACTGTAAATGGAACGGGAATCGGGGAAGGTACCGCATCCAATATAACGGCAGCGGCAGTGCCGGGGCTACCTTGATTTGATGTTGGGAGCCCACCGCACCGGTTCGGTCAGTTTTCCACGATCTGCACCAGTAGCGCGTCGGCCTGGTCGTGGTCCAATTGAAGTATGTCACCCGCATCGGTGACGACGGTCCAAATTGTGCCATCTTCAGACCGTTTTCCAATTGAGACGACCTGGCCAACCTCGATGGCGATCGCTTCCTGGCAGACCTTTTTTTCGAGGATCTGCGCCCGGTATCCCTCGCGCAAGAGACTCAGCAACACCTTTTCATTGCGTGCGACACGTTTTTCGTCGATCGGAATCTCGCTGCCGTGGGGGTCGGTGATGGGGTGGCCCAGTTTGTCGTCCAGGTAATCGACCATGGATTCGTCCTGCAAGTGTTCCAACTGGTGGGCGCGGCTGTGGATTTCTTCTTTGGGTACCGAAGTCTGGTCCAGGTACGTTTCCCACAGTCGATGGGCGCGCACCAGACGGCGGGCCTCAAACAAACCGTCTTTGGTCAGTTTCAGTTTATCGTCCTGCACATCCAGTAGCCCCTGACGTTCAAGCATGTCGATACTTTTACGGATCTTGATGTTGGGTTTACTGATGTACCCCAGTACCTCTTCGACAGGGACAAAACCGTCACCGCTTCGCAAGACCGATCCCAGCACGTCCTCCATGATCTCTTGCGGCACAGTGTTGCGTTTTCGAATCCAGTCCGCCAACAATCCATGTCGCGGTGCAAAAACCAAACACAGGAAAAAGAACGCGGTCATGGTGATGACCACTGCTGCACCGGCTGCCGATCCTGTGACAATCGCAATCAGAAAACCGGTCCAGAATCCGACCACCCCCAGAATGGCCGATGCGACGATCATTCGGTCCAGTCGATCGGTCAGCAAGTACGCCGAAGCTGCCGGCGTGATGATCAGTGCGACTACCAGAATCACCCCGGCGATCTGCACGCCACTCACTACGACCAACGAAGTACAGGCGGTCAACAAGTACTCAACGGCCAGCACAGGAATTCCGATCGATGCCGCCATGATTGGATCAAACGAGGTCAGTTGCAGTGGACGATAAAACAGAATCACAACTGACAACACAATCGAAGTCACGATAGCCAGCAACCACAGTTCACCCGTTTTGACGGCCATCACGTCGCCCACAATAAAGTGGTAGATATCAATCAGCACTAGGCTGCCAACAGAATCCAGCGACAGCAGGAAGGATCCCAGGGCAAAGATCCCGGTGTACATGATGCCGATAGCCGTATCCTGTTTGATGCGGGAGAAGCGCGTCACCAGTCCCACCATGGCTACCGTCAGAATACCGGCCAGCGTCGCCCCAATCAGCATTCCGCCGAGGTGCGATTCCTGTCCGAAAAGTACTTTCATAAACAGGTACCCGGCGATCACCCCGGCCAGCATTGAGTGTGCGATCGCATCGGCCAGAAATGACATCCCGCGGAGAACAATGAAACAGCCGACCACACTGCAGACGATCGACACTAGGGTGCCGACAATCAACGGGTTGATCAGGTAACCATAATCCAACTGAAATTGTATGATTGCATCTTGCATGAGCGATCAGCCTTCGGCCCCCTGCCGTTCTAGTTCCGCGAACACGCGCAGGGTTCCTTCGTAAACGTCGCCCAATAGTTTGGGGTTCAGAATCATCTTCGGTGGTCCAAATCCGAACAAACGCTGTTTGAGCAAAATCAACAGATCAAAATATTCGGCGGCCGTTGCCAGGTCGTGATGCACAACCACCACCGTTTTTCCGTCGTTTTTCAGATCTTCCAGCACGTCTAGGATGGCGCGTTCGGTGGCCGCATCGACCCCGGCAAATGGTTCATCCAGCAGCAATATGTCCGCATTTTGTGTTAGCGCGCGGGCCATAAAGACGCGCTGCTGTTGGCCGCCGGAAAGTTGTCCGATTTGCCGATCGGCAAAATCACTCATCCGCACTTTGACCAGTGCCTCTTCGGCAAGAGCGTAGTCCTGCTGTTTGAGATCCTGCCACCAGCGCCGGTAAGAGTAGCGTCCCATTGCGGCCACCTCGCGGACGGTGATGGGGAAATCCCAGTCAACGGCACCGCGTTGCGGCACGTAGGCCACGCGCCCCTTGATTCCGGCGACGTCGCTGCCAAAAATTTTCACGGTGCCCACATCGGGTTTGATGAACCCCAGCATCGCTTTCATCAGAGTCGATTTGCCTGATCCGTTGGGCCCGATGATTCCCACCAGTTTTCCCTCCTCGATCGTCAACGAAACATCCAGCAACGCTGGCACCGGACCATAGCTGACGGTCAGATCCTCGACTTCAATTGCCGGAGGACGCGCCGCGCCGGTGGAGCGCGTCTGCGGTTTATGTTGCCCCGACTGAATCAATGGTGTGCTCCCGGGTGAGTGTCGTGTGATGGCGCGCTGGCTCCCGAATCACCAATAAGCTTGCGAGTGGGGGGCACCTCGAACAGGATATCGCCCCCAACAATAAAGGGTTCAGTACTGGTAAAGGTCTGCCGATGCAGCTGGCGACTGCCTTGAAGGATGACTGCCTCCATGGCGTACAGCGACAACGGTTTTTGATCGGAGAGAAAGGCATCAGGATCTTCGAAATTGACTGCCACGTAAACCGTGTTTTTTCCGACCTCGACATCGGGAAGATCGACCTCGATGACTTCTTCGGCGCTGACCGTTCGTTCGAGCTTTAGAACCTGCCGGGACTTGATCGATACCTCCACCGCAGGCCCGCCCAATCCGCCGCCGTCAAAGAGCGATGCCGAACGGAGGACGACCAGTCGCGTCGGTTTTTTGGAGTACTCAACTTTAACGACGGCCCGCGGGCGCGAGACAGAGTCCTTGAATTTCACGTATGCCCACATCCCGCCGATCAGCAAGGTGACCATCATGATGGTTAATAGTGGACGCATAATGCAAATTTTTCGCGGGGGATTGCAGGGAAAGCACGCAGAGAAAGAATGCAGTTTTGCGGGGGAACTACTCTTCTTTCAAGGCTTCCACAATCGTCAGTACATTCTCGCGCATCATGCCGATGTAGGTCTCGCCTGCGGTTCCAGCGGCTCCCATCGCATCGGAATACAGTTCGCCGCCGATCTCGACGCCCGCCTCGCGCGCGATTTGATCGACCAACTCCCGATTCAGCGACGTTTCAATGAAAACGCTTTTGACCCCCTGTTGGCGAATCTGTTGGACGATTTCCGGAATCTTCCCGGGACTCATCCCCGTCAATTCATCCGTTGTCCAACCTTTGGGGCTAATGGCGGTAAACAGGTACGCCTTGCAAAAATATTCGAACGCGTCGTGGTGGCTGACCAAAATACGACGTTCGGCCGGAATCCGGTTGACTTGTTTTACAATCCAGATTCTCAGGGAGTTCAGCTGTAGGCGATACAGATCTGCCCGGGCCTGGTAGACGGCTGCATTGTCAGGATCCATCTCGGTTACGGCGTCGCGAATGTTTTGTACATAGATCCACGCATTGTTGGCATCCATCCAGGCATGTGGATCCTTGACCTGCCCACCTTTGTCGTCAACGCTGATTGGCGTGACGCCTTCGATGCACGTTTTAATCGGTTTGCCGGCGCCTTCAGCTAAGGTCCGCATCCAGTCGTGACCTTCCAAGTTCCAGCCGTTCTCCAGGCACAGGTCTGCGCCGGCAACCGCCGCACTATCGTTGGTGTTGGTGCGGTAGTTGTGCGGGTCCTGCCCTTCCCCCAATACGCATTTAACCTCCCACAGGTCGCCAACCACGTTGCGGGCAAAATCTGCAATCTGGGTCGTTGAGCAAACGATGGTTTTCTTGGTCGCTGAACTTCCGGTTGGCTCCTGTGCCTGTAGCGTGTTGGTGGGCACTAATGCAGCGACCACCAACAATAGAATCAGTTTGAAGTTCAGAATCAAATTCTCAAAGGGAGGCGTTAAGTTCTTCATTGGTCAAAACTAACAGTGGGGAAAACATCGACGACACGCAAAGTATCCCGAATTCTGCCACCCATGGCCAGTACCTGAGTGGTAAACCCCCGAAAGAAAGCTTATCTGGCTGCGAATTGTTCGGCGTATTGAACCATCCACGTATCCAGACGCTGGTGAAACTCCTCGAAGGTCGCGTCCATCAGATCGACGAAGTGGTTCCACGAAAACAGTTCCTTGTCGCGGATCATTCCCTTGCCGGCGATGTTCACCACGTTGTATTCGTTCTGAGGTTTGACCGTCAGTTCCAGACGGCTGAAGAATGAACCTGCGCGTCCGTCGTCGCCCCGGTCCAAGTCGTTGCGGTGAATCGCTCCGCCCCAGCCGCGCGATCCGTACAGCGTTTCGTATTCAAACCCCGGAAAATGGGCCGCCATCTTCTTCAGATTGACTTCGATGTACTCCGACAGATCAAGCCGATATTCGTTGTGGCGATTTCGCAGATCTTCAGCCGAGAGCGTTTTTTGTCGCTCGGCATCGCGCATGCGGCTGTTGCGCTGCTGACCGCGCTCGATCGCGTTTTCGAGTTTCTTGTCGAAATCCATAGGGGAGTTTTTCTTAAAGGGTTGCGCTGGCCGGGTCACTGTGGCCTGGCCACCAGAATAGGGCAGTTCAATTCGGCGGAACTACTTTTTTTTGCCGGTGTCTTTACCGTCACTTTTGCTGCCACCTTTGTCACCACCGGATTTGCTTTTGAACTGCAGCAAATCGGAGAACGAACGCATCGGTGCATCGCCGGTCAACATTTCATCGGTGATTGGCGTGACGGGTTTAGGTTTGGCAGGAGGCCGACGAGCAAATTTTTCGCGCCGGTTGATGGACGACCTGCCTCCACCCTGACGATTCCCACCGGGCTTGCCACCGTATTTTCCGGGCTTGCGTTGTCCGTCCTGGCCGCCGTTGCGTTTACCGCGGCCGCCAGCGCGGGAGGCCCGTTGCTTTTGATGCCCGGGCGGTATCGCTGTCAGTTTCGCCCGCCGACGTTCAGTATCGACGTCCACCACCCAGACTTTCAGGACATCACCAACGGCAAAAATCAGTTGTGGATCCTTGATGAATTTGGTGGTCAGCTGACTGACGTGAACCAGGCAGCTCTCACCCAACCCGACATCCACGAACGCGCCGAAATCAACGACGTTCACGACTTGGGCTTCCAGTTGCATACCGGGTTTGAGATCGTTGATTTTGATCAGGCCGCGCCGCATGATGGGCTTGCTGGTTTTGTCGCGCGGGTCCCATGATGGTTTGCGAATCGTCCGTACCAGATCGCTCATCTGCATGCTGCCGATTGATTTTTCCTTGCCAATTGCATCGAGATCTAGCGCCATCATGCGGTCAATGATCGCCTTGCGGTGAAGCCTGGCCGTCCGTTGTGATTCAGATTCGCCACCAGTGGTGGCCGGTGGTTTGGAGCTGGCGTCATTGGCAACACCGGCGTCATTTTCGGATGCGGATTGCGATTCCTGTATCGCCGTTTCTTTATCAACCGATGCTGTAGTTACCGCTGTTGCGTCTGTCGATGCTGCGTCCGCATCGGTTGCTGGTACGTCTGTTGCTGGTGCTAAAGATTTGTCGTCTTCCGGTTTTTTGATTTCCGGTTTTTCAATTTCTGCATTTACTATTGCCGTCTTATCGATGCCCGGTTCTGAAGGTGAAGCGGTCTGTTGGACGGGTGGCTGGGCAGGCGCGATTTGGCGGTTGGGAAATACTTCCTCAGGCGTCGAATTGGCCTTGGCGATTAACTCGGTAGCCACCTCGTAGTTTTCCGGATGGATGGCGGTTGAATCAAGCGGATTGTCGCCACCGTTAACCCTCAGAAAACCGGCCGCCTGCACGAATGTGGCGTCGCCAAACCCACTGACGTTCTTCAGCTCCTGCCGATTCTTGAATGGTCCATGCGCTTGTCGGTACTCGCAAACGCGTTTTGCTGTCAGCGTGTTCATGCCCGAGACAAACTTCAACAGCGACGGACTGGCGGAATTTACATCTACGCCAACACGGTTGACGCAGAACTGGACGACATCGTCCAGTGATTCGGCCAAGTGTTTGGCGCGAATGTCATGCTGGTACATACCAACACCGATGTTGTGTGGGCTGATTTTGACCAGTTCTGACAGCGGATCCTGTGCCCGACGGGCGATCGAGATCGCGCTGCGTACCGCAGGTGTGGCGTCAGGTAATTCTTCGCGCCCAACCTCGCTGGTTGAGTAAATGCTGGCACCGGCTTCGTTGACGACAATGTAGCGCACGGGGTTATCAGTCAAATAGCTGGCGATACTGTCAGAGACAAGCTGTTCGGTATCGCGGCACCCTGCACCATTCCCGATGGCAATCACATCGATCCGGTGCTCTTTGACCAGGTCCGCCAGTTTCTTCTTGCTTTCGGCGCGGCGTTCCGGGCTGCCGATGACGTAGACATGGTCCGACGCCAGCACGCCACCCTGTTCATCGATAATCGCGATGGAGCATCCGCTTTTGAATCCGGGATCGATCGCCATCACCCGGCGACGTCGGATTGGTGGTTGTAGAAGTAGATTTTTTAGATTGGTTGCAAAAACCTCAATCGCATGCTTTTCAGATTTTTCCGTTAGTTCGCGACGAATCTCACGCTCGAGACTGGGAATGATCAGGCGGTTGAGTGAATCGCTGACGCATTTTTCCAAAAACGGTTTGAAGGGATGGTTCTCCGGCACCAGTTCCGCGACGGCCGTCTCCAGAACCTTGGTTTCGTCATACTCGATCTTGACCCGCAGTTTGTTGGCACGTTCACCGCGATTGATCGCCAGCACGCGGTGATGAGGCAATTGACGCAACGCTTCCTTGAAGTTGTAGTAGTCCTTGAAGGAGTCGTCTGCCTTCTTCTTTTTTTTCTTTTTCTTCTTCTTTTTCTTTTTGGGTTTTGGTTTGGCGGCAGCTGTTACTTGGTCGGCGACAACGGGCGTTTTGTGGTTTGGATCGGTGACCGCCGTCGGCGCAGCGGCGGTCTCCCCCGGGGCCGGATCGGGTTTCAATGGTGCCGGATCAGGTTGGGTTTCTGCGTTGGATGCAAGCGGTTTTTCATCTCCAGCAGTTGCCGCAGGGGAGGTGCCGGCCGGCTGTTCAGCAGCTGGCAATTTGTCTGATTCCGTATCGGATTTGTCCGATCCTGTATCGGATTTGTCCGATCTTGTATCGGATTTGTCCGGTCGTGCATTGGTGTTGGAGTCTGAATCAGGTTCCGCGGCACTCATTTTGTGCGTTGTTTTAGTTACTTCGTCGACGTTCCCCTCGGCTGGCAGACTTTCCGCTGGCGCGTTGCTTTCCGGTGCGGCGTCGGCTGGAGGATCGGTTTTCTCTGTGACCGGTGCGTCAGCGCGTGTTTTGTCAGCTGTGCCATGGACAACAGGGGCATCATCGACAGGTGCGTTTTCTGTTGCTGCGGCAGCAGAATTGGCAGTGTCATCCTGTGTTGCTGGCGGCTGTTGGGCCTGTTGGTCAAATGCCAAGTTGCCCTGGATTTTATCGTCAGATTTTCCTTCCGGTTTGCTTTCCGATTTTGCTTTGGATTCGGCCTTGGGTTTCTGGTTTTGGTTTGGCTGAATCTGTTTGGAAACCAGCGTCCCCCCCTCCCAGAGAATCTTTCGAAGCTGCGAGCGCAGTTCGGTGTTTTCGCTGAAGCGCTCTGCCAGCAGGTCGCCGACACCTTTGATCACGTCATCGACCGAAGTTAAACCTTTATCGACGCGCACATATTGGGTGGCCTGCTGAGACATATCCGCTTCGGCGGTGGCGTTTGAGAAGATCGCATCAGCCAGCGGTTCCAACCCCTGATGGCGAGCTGTTTGGGCGCGCGATTGCTTCTTGGCCTTGAATGGATGATAGAGATCCTCTAGGCGACGCGCCGTGGTGGCTTTGTCGATTTCCAACCGCAGTTCGTCCGTCAGCCGCGACTGGGACTCGATTGATTTGAGCACAAATGTTTTGCGTTCGGCCAACGCTCGCAGGCTGGCGACGCGCTGTTTGACCGAAAGGATCTGTTCCTCGTTCAGGCCGCCAGTCTGATCTTTTCGAAAACGGGTGATGAAGGGGATCGTGTTGCCCTGGTCAAGCAAGTCGACGGTGCGTTCGACCTTCTCGGGGGGTAACTTCAGATCTCGGGCGATGATTGCTAAATCGATATTCATGGGACTATCCGGGGGGACTATCCAGAGGTTGACACGCCGGTTTACTTTGGCCGGCTCGGGAGTGGGGGACTACGGCGACTATTTGGTATCTGAGAATAGTCCAACAGTCAAAACACATAATGACAGAAACGAAATTTTATCACGACTGGCAACCATCGAGAACAGGGGACATCTGCCGTAAGTAATTATCTGGCGGTCCGGCGTGGGCCTGTGAAAACCGCGAACCCCGTAAAACCGGAAAAATCTGAAAACTTGAGCATCCCGTTGTTGCGTTTTGCCCGCGCGGGGCACTTATCGTCCGCATCGGCGGCTGTATACCGCACAATACCCTGCCCACCCCTCCGTTTACCCCCCATTCAATCCTTTTATGGCATCTGCTGACAGCAAAACCACCGCGCAATTGCTGCAGGCGGATCGGAAAAAAGTGGATTCAGGACGGAAACTAGTTTCCGATTCAATCGCCACCGGCGTGATTTTTGCGTTGTGCCTGACCGTGGGACAGAAGTTGATCGGTTTTGTGCGGGGGGTTCTCTTCTGCCGATTTATGACCGACCAAGAGCTGGGACAGTGGTCGATGGCGTGGAGTTCACTGATGCTGCTGGCACCGCTGGCAGCACTCGGTTTGCCCGGATGTTTTGGCAGGTATACCGAATACTACCGAAATCGGGGGCAGCTCAAGACGTTTGTTTTGCGAATTGCCTCGATCAGTCTGGTGATGACCGGATTGCTGTCGATCACGATGATCGCCCTGCCAGAAAATTTTTCAGAAATCATTTTTGGTTCTGCGCGTCAGGTCGAACTGGTGATGTTTTTGGGCGTGACAATCGTGGTCGTTTCAGTATCAAATTTTCTGTGCTCGTTGATGGAATCGCTGCGTCAGGTGCGCGTGGTAACGGCGATGCGTTTCATTACTGGAATGTTGTTTGCGGTGGTGGGCGTGTATTTCATTTCCACGTGGCAGAACAAGGCCGCCGCTGCGGCCGCGTCTTACGCGGTGGCGTGCGTCTTTGGAACTTTGCCGGCGGTGTGGGTGTTTTGGAAGTTCCGGGATGCCGGTCTGGATTCTGCGGAACGGACGCATTTGCCTCATGTTGAAATGTGGAAGCGTATTGCACCGTTTGCGGCCTGGCTGTGGGCGTCGAATTTCTGCCATAACTTTTTCGAGGTGTCCGACCGCTATATGCTGATTCACTGGTCATCGCAGGCACACGATATTGCCCAGGGATTTGTTGGTCAGTACCACAGTGGCCGCGTCGTACCGTTGTTGTTGGTCAGCGTCGCGACGATGCTGGGCGGTGTGCTGATGCCGTACATGAGTGCCCACTGGGAAGCTGGTAAGCGCGAGAAGGCGGTCGAGCAGTTGAACTGGACAGTGAAATTATTGTCGCTCAGTTTCACTGCCGGCAGTATTTTGGTACTTCTGTTTTCACCAGTCCTGTTCGACTGGATCCTGCAGGGCCGTTACAACGACGGATTAAGAGTGCTGCCATTGACACTGGTGTACTGTATCTGGTTCTGTTTATTTGTGGTGGGCCAGGATTACTTGTGGGTGGCCGAGAAAGGAAAATGGGCGGCATTTTCAATCTTCGCGGGCCTTGTAGTAAATATTGTGCTGAATATGTTGCTGATTCCGCAACTGGGCCTGCCGGGAGCCGTGATTGCCACGACGTTGGGCAACGCACTCAACGTGGTCATGGTCTTTGGGTTTAACCATCTGTTCGGCTGCCGCACCAATACCGGCATCTGGTTGTGTGCGTTGATGCCGTTGATCTTGTTGACCAACGCATGGGCCTCGATTCTGGCAATTCTGACGGTGGTGTTTTTAACCTGGCAAACCCAGTGGTTCTTCACCAACAGTGAAAAAGCATCGTTGACAGCCACTTGCGGGGGCGCGCTGAAAAAGATAGGTAGCTTACTGGGGCGATAGACCGAAGTTGTCCGGGCCGCCGGTGCCTCAACGGTGAATCGCCAAACAGGTGATCAACAAACGATCATCACGCAATCAACCAGCGACGCGCCTCTGGATTGCCATTACCGCTTTGGGATTTGGAAATGACGGCGACTAACCGTCCAACCGCCCAATCGGTCACGACCGATCGCTGGTCCAGTGTCGGGACCAGGTGCTGATCAGATCGGCGATGTCAGTAACGTGTTGCGGTCGATTTAGCAGTAGATGATCGGCGCCATTAAGCGTCATCAAGGACTTGCTGCCCCTACTCCATTGCATTAATCGAGTGGCATGTTCGTATTTTACCGTTGCATCAGATGGGGAGTGCATAATCAAATGAGGTTTATCGATCGATTCAATTTCCTGCCGCAGGTCGAACTGCCGCATAGATTCAAGCATCTGTCGTGAGATGGTATGGGCGATTCCACCAATCACAACCTCTCCAGAGCCAACCCGGTCGATGTCAGGGTTGGCCTGAGCCAGAAATTCTGCCAGGTGTGCGGTGCACGATGGCGCCGCTAGGGTTACGATGGCGTTGACAGAATCCAGGTGCATCGCAGATGCCATAACGGCCGCTCCGCCCAACGAGTGACCGATTAACAATTCGGGCGAAGAAACATTTGACTTGGCCCACGAACAGACCGATTGGAGGTCTTCGAGATTGGTCTGGAAGTTGGAATCTGCAAATATTCCCTCACTGCTGCCCAGTCCACGGAAGTCGAATCGGATCACGCAGATGCCGTTGTGGGCCAACCGTCGACTGATTTTGACGATCGCCTTAAGGTCTTTGGTGCAGGTGAAACAATGAGCGAATACGGCAGTTGCCGTTGGTTCATTGGCAGGCGAGTCGATGATTGCAGCCAGTTTTGGGCCGGTGGAGGTGTCAATAGTGGTGCGTCGAGACGGCATGGTTGGGCAATGGTTGAGCAATAGAAGGTCAGGTGGTGATAGAAGCAGGGCAGAAGCCGGGTACCCGGTACTTGGGTGATTGGCAGTTGAGAGTTTGCCGTTGGTGATGCTGCCCGCTTCGCTCCGACGCTGGCAGCGTCGGCAACGGGTGGTAAATTCCTAACTGCCAGTCGTCTTGGCACCTAGTATCTAGTACTTGGCCCCCGGTGCTAAAGGTATCCTCAGATCTGTAGCGTTGAGAACAGATCCGTACTTCCGATGGGCTTCGTCGATGTGAACACCTCTCCGTACTCAAAACCGGCTGCGATGCCTGCCATCGAGTCAATCGTACGCACTTTATCAAACACATAAGTCTTTTCTGCCGGGAACTGAGTCCGGTAACACTTGATCGCGTCCATTTTTTGTTGGTGAAATTCCGAGACGTCGTGAACGAACTGGTTGGGCTCGTTTCCGACCACACCGGACTCCAGCATCAGGCTGTAGTAGATTTGCCGTGCAACAGAATGTACCGGCAGACCGTCGAAGTACTGATCCCACTTCGTCAGTCGTGAATAAAACACGGCCGCGTCGGTGATCTGAACCGCTTGCCAGTGATCCGGCGATGCCATTGGTGTTTTCTGCCCCAGTCCGATGACCAGTTGAGGCTGATAGATGCGGAATTGTTTGGCCAGTGCAACGCGCGCTTCAAACGAATCAAACAGCCGACGGTTGGGGAGGTTCAGGATCACGCGTTTGGCAATCCCCAACACTTCCGCCGCCGCATGGGCCTCAGCCTTGCGCGCTTCCGGAGATGGGCTGCCGGGCGTCGGTTCGCCATCGGTTAAATCAACAATTCCGACTTTTAATCCGGACGCTGCCAATGCCGCCAGCGTTCCACCGCATCCTATTTCACAATCGTCTGGGTGGGCGCCGACCGCGATCACGTCAAGAGTTTCCATCATTTGTTTTCTGTTGTGCGTTGCTGTTGTGCATTGTTTTTGGGGGCCTCATGAAGGCACGTCCACCGGTGAAGTCTGATTGCGGATCGTTATTGAGGTTGGGGGAATCGAATTGCCCGCAGGCTGGAGATTGGAATCGTGACGATGTCTTTTTCCTGCCATTTAAGATCGACATGACGTGCGTTCATTGATTCGAACTGAAGCGGTTTGTCCCGGCCGAACAACAAACGCTGTCCATCAGCCAATTCAACCACCCCCGCATCGACCAACGCCGCAGAGGTCAGCGGAGGACGGATCCAAAATGTGGGGCGCTGCGCCGCGGTTGTATTGGTCCAGTCGAACGAGGTTTCGGTAGTAGAAGGGTCCTCGGGAGTCTCGTTTCTGGCGGGGGACGGGCGCCCCAAAATCAGCTGCTCCTGAATCTTTTTGTTAACGGTCCAAGAAATCTTCGCCGGACCAAAATCAAACGGATCGCTTTGAATGCGGCAACCGGGAAATACGACCAAGGATTGCGATGACGTGGCGGCGGGGAAGTCCCCGGCTGTCGGGAGCCTGCCGGGGGTGCCGCCGGGCCACAATGCGATCAGATCTTTCCGGAAAAAATCTTTGCCCATCAGCTTCGAACGCATCGTTTCACCCGGGGTCACATTGACAATGCTACCTCCGGTCAGCATGGCCTTCCACGTGTTGGTCAGTTTTTTGATTGAGCCAAAATGGATCGCTGCCAATTCTTCTTTCTTGAAAAGAAACTCGGACGGTCGTTTGGCGATCCCCTGGACCAGAACGCGCAGGTCTCCTGCGGTTGTGACAGAGATCGAACTGACATTCAAAAAATCACCATTGTTCAACCTCACCCCGGTGCGATTCCCGTCTTGCCTGAAAAGATCCGGTGTCTGCTCGGGCGTTGACATACGCAACGTATCGATAGTGAAATCCTTGTCGATTTTCCGTTTGAGTTTTCCCAGCCAGGGGTTTGAGAAAATTCGCAATCTGACAATCGGGTCATTTGATTTGACGCCGGCAAAAATGCATTGCTGGTCAGTGGCCTCTACAGTGGCCAGCACATGCCCCTGAGCATTATAGGCCTCCATGACAATGTCACGACTGTGTTTTACCCGTGCGATGAACAGGCCAAACTCCTTCACTCCGGCAGGCACGTCAGGACTTCCCGGCACACAGAATCTGATTTCCATTACGCCAATGTTCTGTTGAGCACCACGGACGTGGCTGTGCAGGCCAACCGATTTCCCGCCTGCCGGCCATCCGCCGGGCAGGATATTTCCAAACCCGTACGGCGATATCCTGACGTTGCCTCTGGCCTCATTCCGCAACAGCAATCCACGATCGGCGAACAAATCATCCACCACGGTTCGGTCGCGAAATTTTTCTCCATTACTGTCAATGTCAAAGGTGAATTCTGTCTGGCCGGCAGCAAAAAAATCCTTGTGGTTGTGAAACATTTTTGTTTCAACCGGCGGTCTGCGAAGAGGGGGGGAGACCATGGAGGGAGCAACGCCAGCGACAGGTGGCGCTGGCAGGCCAGACTGTTTTTTCCGCAGCTGTGCGATATTCTTTCGATGGATTTCAATCGGTGTGCCGCGAAATTTGGGTTGTAACCGGAAACCGCGTGCCTCACCTTGAAGCGTCTGACCATCGCTCAGAACCAGCGTGTCCAGTTCCTTCTGTTTAAAGGAGCGTTTACCAAATCCTTCCAGCAACCTGCCGACACGATGCCGCACCTCGTAAGACGGGGAATCGGCAAACGGCTTGAGCATTTCAATCGCCGATCCGCCCTCGTTGGCCAGTTCCCGTTCGGCTTGCTCTCTGACCAGGTAATCTGCATCTCCCAGGCGAATCACGTTCTGCTGGATCTGGGCAAGTTCTCGGCTGGATTCTGTAGTAGCCAGAGAAAGAGATTGGATATCGGCAATGTCGATTATACGTTCGATGAGATTGCCGCTGGGTGCGACCGTTACCCAGTCAATCGTTTCCCCGGGAAACACGGCAGTTAGCCTGGTTTTGTTGCGGTAGACGATGCTCAGTTCCTGGGCACGGGATGCCGGCACGAACACCGAAGATGCGCAACCACAAACCATGATCGCCAGACACACTGCCAGTCGCGCAAACGCGGAAACGGAAAAGAAACGCAGCTGAAACATAGAGGGCTCAAAGATTCCCGGGAGGGTTAACGCCAATCATTGACATTAATATAGCGGAAAGAACCACGATTTTGTTGGGCCAAATTTTTCATGAAGTTGGTCCGGTCCTGCAACGGTCCCAATCCGAACTGAATGCAGTGGATTTCTGTTCGTTTGCCCGCCATTGACCTGATTTGTTTCAACTGTTGTGGCGTCAGCGCGGGCGAACCGCCATCGGTCATGAAGACCAGCACATCGGGCTTTAGATATAGCCCGCCCAACAGGCCGTGTTGGTGGTTGGTAGCGCCAAATGCTCCCAGCCCCTCGAAAAATTCAATGACCTTGCGTTTGTTCTGGTCATTGGCGACCAGCAACTTTCGCTCGGTGATCATGGAGGTTTTGTTGTGGTACGCGATGATCTGAAATTCGTGGTTCAATTCCAGTTTCGCGACCGCGGACGATACCTCCTTGCGCGCCCGGTCCAGCACCCCCAGACCGTCACCGCCCATGCTGTGGGATCGGTCGATGACAAATGCAAAACGTCGACCGCTCATGCCACCGCCGCCAAACAGATTAATGGTCGTCGCTTTCCCTTTGGGTTTGAGCCTTTTAAAATGAGCGCGGTCTTTGGCGATCATTTCCAGATCGGCTTCGGTCAGTTCGTACCGTTTGACTTTGGAGGGCCCAACGGCGACTTCGGCCATTGAATTGGCGTTCGAGATCGACGGTGTCTCCAAAGACATGCCCGGTAATTCCGGCGCCTCGATGACGGGCAGTTCCGGAGCTGCGGAGGTTGAAGTTAAGGCAAGTGTATTGATGGTGGATTCCGCATCGACAGCTTCAAAAGCGTCCGATATTTGCTGCTCCGGGTCGTTCTGGTCAAGGTATTCGGTTTGTTGGTTGCTGTTGACGCTGGTCAGTACAATCCCGCCCGGGCGGTCGGCCTCAACTGGCGGCCGCATCGTGGCTGAAAAAACACCGAAGCAAATTAACAGAACACCGATTACCAGGTGCATGGCGACGGAGATCAACAGGGAGAGCCGGTCGGATTGGCGGCGGTCAAGTCGATGATCGGAGGAATCTTGCATAATTGTATTATTGATAAGTGTGTCAATCCGACCAGTCGCATGTGCGAGCGAGTCGTTATTTTTTGCCTTCTACGTGTACTTCATCGCCGCAATCAGGCAATCTGGGGTAAGGAAATCGTGTGAAAATTCCTCAAAACGGTGCTTCGGTTACGGAAACGACCACTAATTCAGTTATCAACTATCCCCAACTATCGCGGTGCCAGTCTTACGACCACGCCAAAACAGGTTAAACTGAAACTTTTGGAGTATTGGTGCGTAGACAGTAACGCACAAGCTCATCATCCGGCGACGACCGGTGCGATTTATTTTGGACAGAAACATTATGAATGATCAAGTGTCTGGCACGCAGGCTGATTTGGCCGGCGACGATCTGGAGATGCTGAAAAAACTTTCCTCGGCGTACCAGTCCGTGCGAGCCGAATTGGGGAAAGTCATCGTTGGCCAAAATGAAGTGATCGAACAGATCATGATCGCCATCTTTGCCCGTGGGCATTGTTTGCTCGAAGGTGTCCCGGGACTGGCCAAAACGCTAATGGTCAGCACGCTGGCGCGGACGTTGAATCTGGACTTCAGCCGAATCCAGTTTACTCCTGACCTGATGCCCAGCGACATTGTCGGCACCGAAGTGATTCAGGAAGACAAATCCTCGGGGGCCAGAGAGTTCAAATTTCTGAAGGGGCCCGTGTTTTCGAATATTGTGCTGGCGGACGAAATCAACCGAACCCCACCCAAAACACAAGCGGCGTTGCTCGAAGCGATGCAGGAGAAACAGGTGACCATTGGTGGGGATCGGCATACGTTGCCCGCGCCTTTTTTCGTCCTAGCAACGCAGAACCCCATTGAACAAGAGGGAACTTACACCCTCCCGGAGGCCCAGCAGGACCGGTTCATGTTCAAAGTGTTCGTCAAGTATCCCAACTATGACGAGGAGTATCTGATTGCGGCCACCACCACTGCGGACCTAGATACGAATGTTGCTCAGGTGCTCAGCGGTGAAGAAATTGTTCAGCTTCAGCAGTTGGTACGCAAGGTTCCTGTTGCGCCACATGTGATTCATTTTGCCTTGCGTCTGGTGCGGGCGACCAGGATTCTTGAAGATGAGTGTCCGGATCTTGTAAAGGAGGCGATCAGTTGGGGGGCCGGCCCGCGTGGTGTGCAAAATCTACTGCTGGGTGCGAAGGCCCGCGCAGTATTGGAGGGACGCACGTTTGCCAGTACCGATGACGTGCGGGCCGTTGCATTGCCGGTATTGCGGCATCGTGTGATCACGAACTTCAGTGCGGAATCGTCCGGGGTGACGTCGGACGATATCATCACGCGTTTGTTGAATGATTTACCCGAGAGGAACGATGGGGATGCCGTTGCACCAGCTGTCGAAAATGCGTTTGGCTAACGCGGTTCGCAGGGTGTAGTACTGAGGTGCTAGGTCCTGAGTACTGAGAACCGAGTACTAAACCCCGGGCCTTAAATCCTAGGCTTTAACTCCCACCGGGCTGCCCACTCCTCCATTTTACCGATGTCGAACAACTCAATCCGGAGAAGTTTCCACTGAATTCCAGAGCTCAAAACTATCTCGACCCGCAAACGCTGGACAAGATCAAGCGGCTGGAAGTCCGCGCCCGCGCGGTTGTCGAAGGGTTCATCACGGGGCAACATCGCAGCCCTTACAACGGGTTCGCCGTTGAATTCGCGGCTCACAGGGAATACGCTCCCGGCGATGATTTGCGGCACATTGACTGGAAGGTCTGGTCCAAAACCGATCGGCTGTACATTAAAGAATACGAAGAGGAAACAAACCTGGCGTGTCACCTGTTGGTCGATTGCAGCAAATCAATGGGATACCGCAGTCAGGAAACGGGATCCTCGGTCGGCGAATCGGGCTGGAGCAAATTCGATTACGCGTGTACCGCTGCCGCCAGCCTGGGATACCTGATGCAACAACAGCAGGACTCGGTCGGCTTGGTCACCTTCAGTAATCAGATCAACCAGACCTTCAAATCCAGTTCGCATCCCTCTCATTTAAAGATGCTGCTGCATGAACTGGAGCAGACAACTCCCGATAACCGGACCGACATCAGCGATCCTTTTTTGGCGTTGGCCGCTCAAATCCGCAATCGCGGGATGATCTGTCTGTTTTCCGATTTGTTTCTGGATCCCGAGGAATTGGGCAGGGCGCTCAACCAATTCCGGCTGCGGAAACATGAGGTGATCGTGTTCCACGTGATGCATCACGATGAGTTAGAGTTTCCATTTCAGGAAAACACCCTGTTCAAGGGGCTTGAGACGGAAGCCCAATTGCACACCGAACCCCGGGCGCTGCGGCAGTCTTATCTGGCTGCGGTGGATCGGTATATGGAACGAGTCAAAAAAGTCTGTGCGACCGCCGGTGTGGACCACGTGCTGTTGGATACGTCGTTGCCATTGGGAGGCGTGCTGTCCAGCTACCTTGCGTTTCGGACCAAATCTGGCGGTAAGCGGCGTTAGACACGCGAATCTATGTTCGGCCGGTTCGTGTCAGACGTTCCGGACACCCTGTTTTGTTTCTCCATCACTCATTACTCTCGAACCCCCGAAAATAAATCAATGCTCAGCTGGTTTTTGAATCCGTGGATGCTGTTGGGAGGACTTGCGGTCGCTTCGCCGATCCTGATCCACCTGCTGAACAAGCGCCGGTTCAAAATTGTTGACTGGGCCGCGATGGATTTCCTGTTCGAAGCAGACAAAAAAAACCGCCGACGTGTACAGCTGGAGAATTTTATCCTGCTGATGCTGCGTTGCTTGGCGATGTTGTTCCTAGCGCTGATGCTGGCCAGGCCATTTTTACCGTCAAGCGTGACTGCCGTTCTACAGCAGGCACAAACCGTTGAACGCGTGATTCTGATCGATGATTCCCTGTCGCAACGCGTGGTCAACGATTCCCGGTCCTCCCTAGAAACGACCCGGGAATCAATCAAGCAACTGATCACGCAACTGGCCAACAGCAGCGATACCGAAGACTGGCTGACGGTCATGCTGACCAGTGATACCTCCACGTTTTTGATCGATAACCAACCGTTGACCGCAACGACACTAACGGGCCACTTACAGTCGATCGACGACATCACCGTTTCCGACCAGGCCGCCGATTACAGCCAAGCGCTTGGCGATCTGAAAATGCATCTTGGCGGCGACCAGAATTACGGACGTGTTGCTTACATCTACAGTGATCTGCGAAAACGAGACTGGTTGATTGGCAATGGCGCTGCCACTGCTGATGTGGCCGGCGATATTGATTCAGCAGCCCCCAATAAAATTGTCCAATCGTTTGCCGATTCCTTGCTGGGGACATTTGTGATCGACACGGCAGGTCCAAACGATCAAAACCTAGCGATCACATCCATCCGCACAGACGGTTTGTTGGTGGCCAACAAAGTGATCAACTTTATTGTCGAAGTTGCCAATTATGGTGACAGTACGGTGACCGACCTGAAGGTGCTGTTGCACGTCGGTGACGGCCAACCGCAGTACAAAACGATTCCGTCCATTGGCCCCAATGAAAAACAGGAAATCATTTACACATGGGTGTTCAATCCTGCCCGACAGGAAACAGGTTTGTTGGATTTCGGACAGGAAAAAACCGGCACCCGCGACTGGCGAGTGATGGCCCAGATCGATCGCCAGTCGCTCTCTGGGGACGGGTTACAAATGGACCAATTGAGCGCGGACAGCGCGCGTTTGCTGGCGGCCAGTGTCATCGACGGGATACCGGTTCTGCTGGTTGACGGTGACCCGTCAGCCACCTCCGAACGCAGTGAGACCCACTACTTGCGTGCTCTGGAGGTGTTGGGGACAGGCCTGAAGATGAATACGGCCACGGTGTCAGACCTGGAGACCGCGTCGCTGTCAGACTACGAGGTGATTTTTCTGTGCAACGTTGACGAGGTCTCCGTCGATCGAACCGCGGCGTTGCGGCAATGGGTTGCCAGTGGTGGAGCACTGGTGCTGATGCCGGGCAATCGGGTTCGCGCCGGCACGTTTAACGATACATTTTTTAATGAAGGTAAAGGATTGTCACCTCTGAAGCTGACCTCAATCGCCGGCGATCCGACGATGGCCAAGTGGACTAATTTTGAAGTTGCACCGCAGATTCATCCAGCGCTGCAAGTGATGATTGACAGCGACGCCTCCAGTATCGGCAACGTGGACGTGTTCAGTTGGTGGACTTCCGAACTGGGTGGTGAGGCGGATCGTCAAAGCATCGAGGTTCCGCTGCGGCTAACGGATGCGGATAATTCGATTGCCATGCTGGACCGGCGTCTGGATGACGGACGCGTGATTGTGTTTACCGTGCCGGGCGATGGTGACTGGACCATGTGGCCCAGCAGCCCGACTTTCGCACCGGTGATGGTGGACCTGATCAGCTATCTTGCCGGTTCGAAAAAGACCGAAACTTCCATTCCACTTGGTGGCAGCATCAGAATTCCCGTTGATTTGTCCGCATTTGAAAATCGCGTGACCGTGCGCGACCCGGAGAATGAAAAAATGGAAACTATCGCCAAACCGCTCAACCCGGAAAAACCACGTAGCGTGCTGTACGAGGCCGAGTTTGAGAGTCTGGGTAAACGCGGGTTTTACGATATCGAATTGAAGCGCCATTCAGGAGAATCGCAGAAAGTCCTGATTGCGACCAACTACGATCCGCAGGAAAGTCAATTGAAGCGATTAAGTAAAACGGTATTGGATAAAAACTTCTTTGGCGAAAAAGTCGCTCTGGTGACGACCGCAGGACTGACCGGTCAGACCATCGATGGTGGCAATAGCGAGCTATGGATGACGGTGCTGGTGTTACTGATGTTGGTGCTGGCTTCTGAACAGTTTCTGGGTTGGTATTGGGGGCGGAACAGGTAACAGCCATGAGACGTTTTACTCCTCCAACCGCAGTCTGTTTTATCTGGCGATCGACCATGTTCGTATTGGCGATGGTGTGCCCGTGGTCGTTGTGTCAGTCGGCGATTTCCCAGGTGATTGCCCCCGGCATACCGGGCGTGCGTGCGTTCGCGCGGCAAATTCCTGTGGTTGATGTCGCTCCCGATGACGAAGCAGCCAAAGAAGAACTGAACCGGGACAGGGCGGCATTGAAAACCGACCCGGAGCTTGAAGCGCTGATGGAAAAAGCGGAACGTTATCTGGGGGACGGGAATTATCGTGTCGCCGCAACGCTCTGGCAGGCGGTGCTCACGCGCAGCGGTGACGCGTTGTATACCGAGGACGAACAAATCTATTTTTCGATGGTGCAACGCGTTGAAAACGTGCTGGCCTCTTTACCGCCGGAAGGCTTGAAGACCTATCGCATTACCGCCGACGCAGAAGCACGCGAACTGCTGGCGCAGAATGGCTCCGCTGACACCACCGCACTGGCGGCTGTGGTGCAGCGTTATTTCGTCAGTTCCGTCGGCGACGACGCAGCGTATAAGCTTGGCTCTATTTTTCTTGACCGATTTGATTTTTCCGGTGCGCGGCGACTGTTTGAGAAAATCGCCAATGTCCACCCGGACCCGTCGGTCGCGATGGATCAGGTCTATCTCAAAATCGCACTTTGTGACTCGTGGCTGGGGGACTTGGCCGCAGCCAAAGCGATGCTGGATAAATCTGTTCAGTCGGCTGCTGAATTGTCGATTGAAACGGGAGCGCGTTCCATCGCACCTCGCAACTACGATCTGGTCAGTCGTTCGATTGGCAACCTGTCGCTTGGTTCTGCGGTGACCGAACCGTTGTCGGTCTGGAAAATGCCGTTGGGCAACGGGACACGCGTCGGCGTGATGGCCGCACCTCCTGTTGGAACGATGGACGGGCCGTTGGTATCGTCGTGGCAGTTCTATTTCCAACCCAGAAACACTCAGCCCCAACGTCGCGACTTCGAAGGCAGCGTGCGGGCCGGCAGGAGCGCTTGGGGAGAACCCAATATCGGCACCCGCAACACCGTGGAAAGAAAGTTGATTGATTCGTGGAACCGGAAAAACTGGCGGCCTTCGGGCGAGGTGCTGTTTGATGACCGGCGCGTTTTCTTTCGGTCGGCCGCAGACGTGACCGCGTGGGATAAAACCAAAATTCGCCAGCAAATCGACAAAAAGCTCTCCGAACCGCCCGCTCCTGATCCGTTTGGAGATTCGCCCCGGCAAGACACCCCCGTCAAAAGAATTGAGCAGGCGGTCGCGTGGCGGAGTGTCTGGCGAAACTCGTTTGCGATCGACTCGCATACCCGATTGACCCAGATGGTGGTCAGCAGTTTTGGCGGTTTTGGCAATCGAAGCCGGAAACGAGACAGCCCGCGGCCCACCACGCTGCCGGAAGTGCAGCTGTTTGGTGACAAGATCGCGTCAAGTATGTCGATTCATCAGGACACGCTGTATGTGGTGGAGGGGCCCCGATTTGACAGCCGAAATCTCACCCCGACCAATCGTGCGCGGTCGTTTCGTAATCAAAGTGTTCGCCGCATCAGAACGAATTTCCTGACGGCGTATGACCGTCGAACAGGACAGCTCAAATGGTCGCTGCCGGAGATCACGTCGGGGGATCGTCAGGACGCTGCTGACAATTCCGAGGCGGTTGACGTGGAATCGGAGGAATACCTGTCCGCCGGTGGCTTGATGGCGGCGCCGATTGGATTTGGAAATTTAATTATCGCTCCGGTCAGCATCGGCGGGACGATCTACGCCTATGCACTCGATCCGGCCAACGATGGCAAAACGGTGTGGCGATCATTTCTGTGTGACGAAGCTGAAACAAGCGCCAACGGTTGGTCCCCAATTGAAATGTCGATCAACGGCAGTGACTTGTTTGTCAGTTGTGGTATGGGTGTGGTGTTCGCCCTGGATCCGGCCTCCGGTGTAGTCAGGTTTGCCCGCCGTTACCAGCGCGATGGATTGCCCAATCCACTTTCCCAAAGTCGCGGCTTTCGGGCACCGCAGTACAAATATTTTGAGGGGTGGAGCAGTGACATCAACATCCCCTGGGAGAATCTGATCATCAGTTTTTCCAGCGACCGGGACATGATCGAAGCCTACGATCGTGACCAGGGAGAATTGCTCTGGCGTTGCGACACCAATCCGATGTCCGACGGCGAGGTCGACTATGTGATTGGTATCTACAACGACATTTTATACGCTGGCGGATTCGATACCGTGATTGCGTTTCAATTAAAACGTGAAGGAGCGATTTTATGGGGCGGACGTCAGTTGTTCGGCGACCAAAAATCGCGCGGCAAAGCGATGCTGACCCCTGACGGGGTGTTCGTGCCGGTGGAAGATTCGATTATTCAGTACTCTCTGGAAGGAGATTCTGACGGAACAGCGGATGAAGTCGCGGTCGCGAAAGTGGATCTGGGCACCGAGGCCCCCGTCGGAAACCTGTACTGTGATGGTGATCGAATTTGGGTTCACGGAGCCAATCGACTTTATGCACTTCAGCCCGATCCGGATAACGAATGAGTTTGATGTTTGACGTAACCGATAGCTTGAGGACCGTTACACTCGCCCGGCAGTCGTTGCTGGAGTCGATCGTGGGTAACGAACAGCAACACGCTGGCGAAATGAAGCTTCAATGGACCAATTTCCCCGAATCATGGGGAGTGTTCGTGTTGATCGCTATCGTGACCGCAGTGGTCACAGCGGTATTCTGGATGTATCGACACGAAATAGAAACCTGTCCGAAGGTGGTGAAACTAATCATGGCCGGCATGCGTTTGAGCGTGCTGTTGTTGCTAATCGCAATGTTCCTCAAACCGTCGGTGTTCTATCAACAGATCAGCGAGATCAAGCCTTCGATTGCGGTGCTGCGTGATGCCTCGATTTCGCTGGCCCGAGGCGATAAATATCGTGATCCCGATTTGGGCAAACGGCTGTCGGAATTAAGCGGGTTTGCTGCTGGGGAGATCAATTCTGGAGATCGCACGCGTGTGGCGATCGTTGGCAAAGTGCTTCAGCGCCATCCCGAAATCGTGGAACGAATCCGCGAAAAGGGAAGCCTCCAAATTATGGATTTCTCTGACACTGCTGAAACCGTCAGTGTGTTACCTGCCTTGACTAATGAACCTGTTACCGACGACGAAACGGAATCCACGGAACCTCTGGAATTGTCCGGTTCACCGGTAGCACCGGCAACTTTCCCGACGCTGGTCGCAGATGGACTGGGCACAAATATCTGGCAGGCTTTGAACACCGCACTGGAGGATTCCAGTCGCATTTCATCCATTGTGTTGATCAGCGAGGGGCAACATAACGGTCAGGAGGACCCGGTTGAACTGGCGGAAAAGGCTGCGTCACTGGGGATCCCGATTGTCACCATCGGCATCGGCGATCCCAACCCGCCTCGCAATCTGAAAATCAGTGAAATCTACGTCCGTAACAAGGCTTATCCTGACGAACCGTTTGAAGTGGAATCTGTTTTGCAGACCTCACGTCGCAACCAGACGGGGCTGCCGCCGCAGGTCACGGTGACGCTTAACGAGCGGCGTGTCGATCCCGCCAACGGAAAAACGGGAACCGCCAGCGTGGTCGCGACGCGCCAAATTGATGTCCCCGAAGACGGTGGCAGAATACGTGTCGATTTTGGCCACGTCAATAAAAATCCCGGACGCTATGTCTATACCGTCGCGGTCGAACAACTGGATAACGAGACCAATCCTGATGACAACGAACTGACTTCATCGGAATTGGAGATCGTCGATGAGAAAGTAAAGGTGTTGCTAGTGGCAGGGCTGCCGAACTGGGACTTCCAGCAGGTGCAGCGACTATTGTTGCGTGACCAAACGGTCAGTCTCACGTGTTGGTTGCAGTCCATGGATCAAACCCGGCCGCAGGAAGGTAATGAACCGATCAGCCAGCTACCGCGCACCATGGAAGAGCTGGGGCAATACAATGTGGTGATCATGATGGATCCCAACCCGGCTGAATTCGACGACCAGTGGGCGCGGTTGCTGAAAGACTTTTGCAAGTACAAGGCGGGCGGGGTGCTGTTCATGGCGGGGCCGCAGTTCTCCGGAGAATTCCTGACACTTAACCGACTGAAGGGGTTTCGTGATTTGCTGCCGGTGAAGCTGGGGGACAACGAATTCATCGACAGTACGCAGGCGATTGCCAGCGCCGTTGGTGAAGAAGCGGGTTCGATGTTGGTGGTCAATCATAACCTCGACCACCCGGTAATGAGTTTCAGATCCGATACACAACAGTCGCAGGAGATCTGGAACCTGATGCCGGGCATCAGCTGGAGTTTTCCAATAAAATCGGCCAAAGCCACCGCGCGGGTGCTGATTGAACGCGGCGATCAAGTAAACGCCGATGGCAATCAACCGCTGCTGGTGTCGGGGCGATACGGTGCCGGTTCGGTTCTGTTCTTTGGATTTCAAGGGACGTGGAAATGGCGTCCGCTGGGGTTGCAGGCACAGTACTTTGACCGGTTCTGGGTGCAGGTGGTTCGGTTTCTGGTTGAAACCCGGTCGCTACAAGGGTCGCGTCGTGGATTTCTGGACCGTGAGAAGTCAGAATACGAACTTGGGCAGCGCGTGACGTTGGTGGCACGAATTCTTGATACACAGTTCCGCCCCTCGACCGCTGCATCGGTAGACGCCGTTGTGACGGCAGATGACGGCCGCACGGAAACGGTTGAATTGCGTCTGTTGCCTCAACAGCAGGGACGCTACGAGGGCAGTTTTGAAGCGCGGCGGCCGGGAAACTATCAGGCCACGATCGATCTTGGGCCGGGAAGTGATTCGGAGGACCCGGAAAATGACTTGATCGACCCAATCTCGTTCCGGATCGTCACGCCGTCAGCGGAAACGGGGGCCTATTGGCTCAACGAGCCCTTGATGGCCGAGATCGCCGAAAAATCGGGCGGTGCATATCTTCCATTGGACCAGATCAAGAAACTGCCGGACTTACTGCCAACAAAAATCACCCGTGCGGAATTCAACAGTCCCCCCCAACCGCTGTGGGATGCCAGCCGTTTTTTGCGTTGGTTGATGTTCCTGTTACCGGCGGTGCTGTTGTCGGCGGAATGGACGCTGCGAAAATATTACAAGTTACTTTAGTTAGAAGGAAAATTGACTTTAGGAGGGACAACCATGTCCGCTCCACAACGTAGCTACGCTCGCCAGAGCGTGGATGGCTTGCGAGGAATAGCTGCCGCAGCGGCAAAGCTTTCCTCCTGAGCTCCACCGTCTGGCGACGGTAGCTACGACGATTTTAGAAGGGGCAACCACGTCCGCCCCACAACGTAGCTACGCTCGCCAGAGCGTGGATGACTTGCGAGGAATAGCTGCCGCAGCGGCAAAGCTTTCCCCCTAGGCTCCACCGGCTGGCAACGGTAGCTACGACGATCCACGCAAACACCTTCCAACCTTTCCACAATTCCGACAAAACTAGAAACAGCGCGTTCCATGTCATTGGTTACCCCGAAAAAAATGTCTGCCCCACCGGTGATCGCCGCACGGCTATCCGCGCTGCGCGGACAACTGACGCGTTGGCTGACGATCCACGGTGCCGGACGTTGGTTGGCGATTGTGCTGGCGATCATTCTCGCCGATATCTTCATCGATCGCGTCTTTCAAATGGATCTGGCGCAACGCACCATTATGTTGGTCGTGATGACCGGCACTGCTCTCTGGTTTTTGTTTTTGCGGGTGCTGCGGCCACTGATGGTCCGCACCTCGGACGATGCCCTAGTCGCCAAGGTAGAACAGATTACTGACGGCTCCAATGAACAAATACTCAGCACACTTCAGCTGGCGCGCGAAGCAGACCTTGCCCAAACCGGCACTTCAAAAACTTTGGTCGAGGCCACGATTGCCGATGGTATCGCTAGGGCGCGATCGCTGGACTTTTCCCAAGCGCTTGATCACAAGCAACACCGTAAGGATGTGACGTTGTTGGCATTGGTGGGAGGTGTGCTGGCGTTGCTGGCGATTGGCGTTCTGGCGACGGGGTTTCTGGGCACTTGGTTCAGTCGCAATGTCATGCTGTCTTCGGTCCAGTGGCCGCAACCGACGTATCTTGAAATCGCGGGTGCCGCCGACGGCAAAATGGTGCTGCCGTTGGGCGCCAAGCACAAACAGATTGTGACCATCACCGAAGACAGCTCCGTTACCGATGTAAACGTCAGCCTTGAGGTTGAGGGGGTATCCGGAAACCGTACAACCTATCCGATGACGACGACGGGAAAACTGGATGGGCGCGAGCGTGTATATGAGATCAATGTAACCAATGAGTTTCGGTTTCGGGCAACGACCGGCAACGGCATGCAGACTGACTGGATTGATGTAACCTATGTCGAACCACCGGCGGTCGTGGATCTCCAGCTGACTGCAACTGCCCCGGCCTATACAAGGCTTGAACCCGCACCGTTGACCGGTGGCGGCCCTTACGCGGTGCTTGAGGGTAGCCGGCTGGCGATTACTGCAAGCTCCAACAAACCACTCGCCTCGGCAACATTGGCCGCCGCTGGCGAGGCGATCCCGATTCGCTTACCTGATGGCGATCCAACAAAACTGTCAATCACTGTTCCCGGAGCGACGGTTGGGGGGGATACCGGGGCTGACGACGAACGGGACACTTCACTGGCCGGCGGTGAGTACGAACTCAAGCTGGTGGATCAATCGGGATTGGCCAATATTCGCCGATCACGATTTACGGTAACAATTAAGGAAGACCAGGCACCCAAATTACGAACCGATTTGTTGGGGATCAGCGGCCTAGTGACCCAACGCGCCATTTTGCCGATGGCTTTTCAGGCGGCGGATGATTACGGGTTGAGCCAAACCTGGTTTCATTGTCGCTGGCGAGAGCCCGAAGACCTTGAAGATACTCCGGAAAAAACCAGGCAGGTCTATTTTGAAGTGTTGCCGGTCGAAGGGCCTGTCATCACGTTAAAGGACGCAGCCGTGCTTGACCTAGAGCCTCTTGCACTGCCGCAGGGGACCAGTTTGCGCGTCACGATGAATGTGAACGATACCAAACCGGTGACGCCCAACCAGGCAGCGTCCAAGGAGTTTCTGCTGAGAGTGGTTTCTGATGAGGAATTGCGATCGGATCTGCTTCGCAGGGAAATCGAACAACGGAAGTCCTTCGAACAGATTTACCAGGCCCAATTGGAACTGATGTCGGCGGTTGAAGTTGTGTCTGCCAGAGAAATACCGGAAGGAATGGATCCCGGCAAATTCCACCAGCAACTGGAATCGCAGCTGATTGACCTGATTCGTGACCAGAAAGGCGTAGGCACATCCGTGGATCGAATTGCCAACCGGTTTGAGGAATTTTTGGTAGAGGTCAAAAATAATCGATTGGACGAGGCAGAAAACGAACTGGCCCCAGAGCAACGTATCGAGACCCGTTTTGACGAAAAGATCATCCGGCCGATTCGCAACATGGATCAGAATATGATCTCGGTTGCCAATCGCAATATGGATAATTGTCGCCGCCTGACAAACGACGCTGTGGCACTGGGGGATGCGGTGGCGCAGACCATTGCCATTCAGCAGGAAATACTAACTGAGATGAAGGTGATTTTGGAGGCGATGAACACATCAGAGAATTTTCAGGAAATCATCAACGAAATGCTGAACGTGAAAGCATCCACCAAATCCATTAGCACCGGCATCAAACAGCTAAAATCAAAACAAACGATCGACAGCGAAGAGGATGCCCAAGGCATTTTTGATGATTAGTTACCAATGTGCCTTGTTAATTTATTTTTGGTAGATTGTTCTTTTATACTCTCGCGCAACCTGCTCTACGGCTTCTTTAACCCGTTAAAACCATGAACCGAACCTCCCGTCAAAATATCATTTACCGCATTGCCCGCATCGCAGTGGTAGCTTTGTTGGTGTACGTCGTCACTGTTCCCACCATCGCACAAAGCCGCGGGCAGATTAGCGCACAAAACATGGTCGCTGAGGACCAAAAGACAGAATTGGGAATTCGCCAACAGCTGGTCAAGCGGAAGATGGTCGAACTTGAGAAAAAATTCATGTTCGTTGCCGATCGCATTCGCAATGATAAACCGCAACGCGCTGAATTACTTGTCAAAACGTATCAGAAATCCAAAGAGCAATCGCTGACACGAAAGATGGAACTGGTCAGCCAATTGCTGAATACACAGAAATACGACGAAGCGGAACAGCAACTGGACGAGGTGGTCGGGATCCTCGAGTCCTTGATCCGGTTGCTGACCAACGAGAAAAAGAAAGCCGTTTCCGCCAAACAGGAGATGGAATCGTTGGAAAAAATCAAACAGAAGATCAAACAGCAGTTGCAGGAACAACGTAAGCAAACGCGCGAGGTGGAGAAAGCCAGCGATAAAAAATCAGCGGCAGAGAAAGTAACTGCTCAAATCAACGCACTCAAAGGATTAATTGAAAAGCAGTCTGAACTGGCCAGGGAGACCGGGAACAATGCCAATGCCAAATTGAATCAACTGGACCAGTTGGCCGATAAACAGTTTGGCATTCGCCAGGCGACCGATGAATTACACAAGAACGTTTCCGGGCAGAAGGACAGCCTGAATAAAGATGGTTCGTTTAAGGACATGCCCAAGCCGCAGTCGGGAGACGCAGTGGATGGTTCCGGGGAAAATGCAGCAAAAGATTCGGCCGACCAGCCTGCGGATCCATCACGGGAACCGCGTTCTGCCGGGAATTCAATTCCCACTCCTGGCGATGGTAAACAGTCCAATCCCTCCGGTGATGAATCCGCCAAAAGAGCATCGGAAGGAACGCCCGCCAACGGCAAATCCGCCGAAGAAAGTCCTGCCGATGGGGAAAGTGCAAAAGGTAAATCTGACAGGGGAGAGTCTTCGAGAGGCGGCGCGGAAGGGAAATCACAGGAGTCCGGCGAATCCGGGGGGCAGGGAAATGGAGAAACTCCTTCGCCTCCTGAAGCACCACCTCAACCGGGCCAAAAGGCACTACAGCGCGCCGCCGACCACCAAAAACGGGCCGAAGAAAAACTTGGCAGCGGCAAACCCGCCGATGCCAAACGTCAACAGCAGCAGGCCCTAGACAAACTGAAGGAAGCATTGGCCGATCTGAAAAAAGAAAAACGGCGGATCGAGTCGCTGCCTCCTGAAGCGATGGCGCAACTGGCTCGCGAGCAACGCCGCAGTCGCGATAAAACATTGGACCTGATCAAGGAGATGAAACAGGCCCCCAAAAGCAAACAGGAGGATGCCTCCGGCGGCGAAAGCGGGCAACCCACCCCGCAGCAAACACCCGGGCAACAGCAAATGGAGCAGGCGCAGCAAGCGCAAAACCAAGCGGCTGAAAAAATGGAAGATAGTAATACTCAAGAAGCCCAACAGCAACAGCAACAGGCCGAACAGAAAATGAAGGAGGCGCTGGAGGAAATCGAAGATCGGCTGTCCCAGTTACGGGAAGAAACCAACGAAGAAAAACTGGCCCGCCTGGAAGCCCGTTTTCAGGAAATGCTCAATCGCCAACGGGAAGCGTCGGCACTGACCGTCGAAATCGAGGACAAACGCGCCAACCTTGGCATCATCCATCACCGTGATCAACTTCTAATTCTACGATTGGCAACGGAGGAAACAGAGATCCGCGAACTGGCACAGCAGGCGTACGACGTGTTGCTAGAGGATGGGACCAGTGTCGTATTTCCCGAAGTTGTGCAGGACATACGCGTCGATCTGGAATCGGCATCGAAGCTGCTTCAGGAAGACAAAACCGACCAGTATACGCAACTGGTTCAGAAGGAAATTGAAACGGGGATTGCAGATCTGCTGGACGCGTTAAAAGAAGCCCGGAAGAAAAAAAATGGCGGGGGCGGTGCTGGTGGACAGGGTGGGCAGGGCGGCAAAACTCCGTTGCTGAAACAATCGGCCGAACTAAAAATATTGCGAATGCGCCAACGCCGCCTAAACCGTCGCACCAGTAAACTTGAAAAGATAAAAAAGCGGCCCGGCATGGACGAAAAAATCGATGACGAAATTCGTGACGCCGCCGTCATGCAGGAAAAAATCCTTGAGATGACCGAAAACATCATGAACAAACAGCAGTAATCAGGAGTGCTCATGAATCTTACCCACACACAAATCACACAACTGCTATCGAGTGCGGTTCTCCGGCCTATTCTCCGGATGTTGCAATGTTGCGTAATCGTCGCGATGCTGTTGCCAAAGTCGGCCACTTGGGCAGACGACCTGCCTCATGATGACGGGAACCAATATGACAGTGCGGTTGTCGATTCATTTCTAGAGCACCTCCGGCAGCTTGACAGCCCCGGCAGTGACGACGCAATCCGCGCTGTCCAACAGTATAACGACAGTGCCGCAGATGCCGTCACCGAAGGTTTAATCGCACTTTATCCAAAATACGCAAAAGCGGTTGAGGCGTCGGACGATGATCGACTGGAAGATGCAGCGGCCCGGCTGACACCGTTGACGAAATCGGACGATGTCTATCTGGCCGCCGACGCGACGTTTTTTCTGGCGCGATCGTATATGAATCATGAGCGTTACGAGGACGCCATCAAACACCTGGAAACACTAACCCGTTCAACCGCCAATGTTTCAGCTCATCAAGGTCCGGCTCAATACTTTCTGGGGTTGGCCCAAGCCGGATTATTGAAGAAAGACGAGGCGTTCCAGTCGTTCATCAAATTCCTGTCGGAAAATCCGCAAGCCCCTGAACGGATGCGCGTCAGTGCGTGGCGGCAAGCACAGAATTTAAGGAAAATTGAAGAAGGGAAACTTGCCGACATTCACCGCCGCATGAACTTCTCCCGGCGTCGTCTGGAACAGCAGAAAACCGACCCCGCCACCCAGCGGCAGCAAGACAAAATCGTCAAAATGCTGAATAAACTGATCAAGGAAGCTGAAAAACAGGAAGCCAGCAGTTCCGCCAGCAACACCCAAAAACCACAAGACAAAAACAAGTCTTCAAAAAAACAACCGGCCGGCAAGAAACCATCCGCTCCCCAACCTGCTCCCGGCAAAAGTTCCAAGGGTGCCGCGAGTAGCCAGGCCAATGGTAAAGCCGAGATAAAAAACTACGAGGATACGCCGGCCAGTCCCTGGAGCCGTTTACGCGATCGCAGTCGCGACCCGGCCAACAATGCGGTCAAGGAAAAACTACCTGCCCGATATCGTGACATTGTGGAACGCTATATGGAAGCGGCCAACGGCAATTCAGACGAATGATGACCAACATCGCACAAGCGTTGCGTTTGGAACCCAGACAAGCCGAACGGACCAAACATGCTAGGCAAAATCACGCAATCGGGATCAGGAAGTCGCTTATGGCAGTCACACGGAAGCCGAACTCTTGGATGTTGAGCAACTGCTTACAGGTCGCCGTAGCCTTTGCCGTCGCGGCAATGACTTGCGTTCCTTGGCCATCGCAGGCCCGGGCTCAGGATGCCGTGTTCGATATCACCAAACTTGACGGCACGCAATTACGGTCAACCATTGCTTCCATCGACAAATCTGGAGTGGTCAGCGGTTCGCAGATTCAATCGCCGCTTCTGTTGCAGGAGATTGTCGCACTGGATCGTCCCGGAGGTGCGGCGGTCAAAGCCAACAGAAATGATGCACTGGTGAAGATCCGGCTGGTCAACGGCGGATATGTTTTTTGTAACTCGGTGACGGTGGATAATGATAAAGTCACCGGTGAGTCTGACGCCCAGATCCTACGCAGGCTTCCTCTGGAGGTTGTTCAGGCCATTATTTTTCGCGACTCCGAAACGGTCAACGGCGCGATTGCGGATCGATCCGCAGACAAGGATACCGTTGTGGTCCAGACCGAGGACGGGTTGAAAATGGTGTCTGGAATCTTCGAAGGGATTGCCAATCAAAAGGTTGGGCTGAATTTTAATGGCAAGTCCAGAAAGATCGGGCTGGGTAGAACGACGGCAGTCGTTTTGGCCAATATTGAACCGGGGGCGGCCGAGGGAACGATTGCGGTAGTCAACCTGTTGGATGGCTCCAAAGTGACGGGAACCGTTGCCGGTTTAAAAGACGGAAAACTTGATTTGCAGTTGTCGGCATCAACCCTGGTATCAATTCCTGTGGAAACCGTTGGCCGGGTCGAGGTGCTGACGGATAATTTGGTTTATCTTTCTTCGTTACAGCCGTTATCGGTTGAACAGAAGACGATCTTTGCATTTCAACGCACGTGGCAAATCGACCGCAGCATTGAGGGGAACCCGATCAGGCTGGCGTTTCATCGAAGCGGCGGTAACCGCGCGGTCAAACAATATGCCAAAGGACTGGGCACGCAGTCCTGGTCGCGCATCGAGTTTGTGAATGAGAAAAACTACACACGTTTTCAGGCGACGGTTGGCGTTGACGCCGAAACACTCGGACGCGGCGACTGCATTGCCGAAGTGGTTTCCGATGGAATCGTACTGTGGTCGGAACAAATCAGTGGCAAATCCGACCCGCGGGAGGTCGATATCGATATCACCGCAATGGAGTCGATTGAATTGGTGGTCAAACCAGGAGAGGCATTCGACCTTGGCGATCACCTCGACTGGGCCAACGCCCGTTTCGTCAAAACAAAGTAGCCACAGCAAAGCGAAACGGCGCGAATCAGCTTGCAATCCAACAGAGGACGCCGCGCTGAACGAACAGCCACAAAAAAATGTCTGGGGTGTGGCACCTGTCATTGGTTTGTCCTGCCGACAGACTGAGTCTACGGCTGCCAATCCGGTCATGGCCTTTGGAGAAACTACCCCGACTACTTTCAGATAGACGCCCATAGAAAGAGAAGAAATGAACTGTAGAGTATTTTCCGGCTGGATTGTGACGATGTTGTTATGCTTTGTTCCCGTTCGAGGTGCGGCTGCCCAACAGCTGACCGCATCACCCGCAGCGTCTCAATCGCCTGAGGGGAAAACGGTGTCCGCAACCTTTGACCGAAGCTTCAACTTTAAAAAAATGGTTGCGACGGTTCCGATGCGGGCCAAATTCATTGACCCGGACTTCTATATTTGGGGCGGTAGCATGGTCCGCGACACCAATGGCCAGTGCCATTTGCTGTATGCGCGTTGGCCAACCGAACTTGGCCACAATGCCTGGGTAACGCATTCGGAGATTGCTCATGCGGTTGCCGATGACCCGCTGGGGCCATACAGGCATGTCGATGTGGCGTTACCGGAACGCGGCAAGGAGTTTTGGGATGGGATGTGTACGCATAATCCCACGGTGCATGAGTTTGAAGGCAAGTATTATTTGTACTACATGGGAAATTTTGGTGACGGCAACCCGTCAAAAAAACTGAACTCCATCCATCGCAACAACCAACGCATTGGTGTTGCCGTTGCTGACCATCCAGCGGGCCCGTGGAAACGGTTTGACAGGCCGTTGATCGACATCACCCCCACGCCCGGAGCGCACGATGAATTGATGACCAGTAACCCCTCGATTTTGCGTCGTAGGGATGGAACCTATGTGTTGATTTACAAGGCTGTAGGAACTAGAGGGAAGATGCCCTTCGGAGGCCCCGTCATTCATTTAGCCGCCACCTCATCGTCGCCAACGGGACCATTTGTGAAACAGAACAAGCCTTTGTTCACCGCGCCGGGTGTCAAGTTCCCTGCTGAAGATCCGTACGTTTGGGCTCACGGCGATCAATGCTGGGCGATTGTGAATGATCACAAAGGCCACTTCAACGGGACGGGCGAGGATTCACTGGCATTATTTACCTCGACTGACGGGCTTGATTGGAAGGTTGCGAAATCCCCGTGGGTGTTACAGCGTAAAATCATTTGGGCCGATGGAAGCAGTGAATCCTTTCATCGCCTTGAGCGGCCACAGTTATGGGTTGAGGATGGCGTGCCGAAAGTGCTGTTTTGCGCTGCGGAACCCACCAAAGCGAAAAAGCACTCGTTCAATGTCCATATCCCCTTGACCGCCAATGAAGCGGTGTCCGACAAAGATTAGATCATTAACTGTTGCCAATTCATCGGCGGCATCAAGCCTGAGGGCGCGACAGCGCGGGCAGAAAACCCCAAGGTTGCATCTTCTTCAACCCCAGCAAAGGTGCTGGTGAGCGATTGAAGTAAAGCGACTGGCAGTTAGGAATTACCATCCGTTGGCGATGCTGCCAGCGTCGGAGCGAGGCTGGCAGCATCGCCAACGGAGAGCTTTCAACTGCCAATCGCCTAAAAGGAGCGCAGGGGCTTGGTCACAGCGAATCACATGCTGAAGTCATCGATCGGTGCGCCGGGAGCCCGCAGGAAAGCCGGTTCAAGAAGCTTCGCGTTGGAATGGCGAAAGCGGTCTGCCTCTGTCGGACAGGTGCGTTCACCTTGTGAACGGCACGGGAATTAACCCACCGGAATTGAAGAAAGTAAAAGTACACCCGGTAGGATTCGAACCTACAACCCTCGGTTCCGAAGGTCAGAACTGGCTCGTTCAACTGGATGTGTGTTTATCGTCTTAAATCGTTGTAAAACAGAGACTTTTGTCGGAATGCCTGAAGCAAACTCTCTTCGCCCGACTTCCAGATTTTACAGGGTTTTCGAACAAGTTCCAGTAGTTCTCGGACACTTCTCGGACGGATTCGGTCTGAGAGTCACGAGACAATGTTTGTGATCGGCAATTCAATTTACAAATCGCTTCGGAACTTCATGTCATTTCTTGTAGACCAGCAACCGTAAGGCATTGAAGACTACGACTAGCGTTGAGCCTTCGTGGAGCAGTACTGCTAAGCCGATGTTGAGGCCGAGGATGGTGGCGGGAACGAGGATTGCGACCATGCCGAGGCTGTACCACAGGTTCTGGCGGATGATCCGGCTGGTTTGACGGCTGAGGCCGACGGCAAATGGTAGATGTGAAAGTTCGTCGGCCATCAAGGCGACATCGGCAGTTTCCAAGGCGACGTCGGAACCGGCCGCTCCCATTGCGATGCCGACGGTGGCGTTGGCCATGGCTGGGGCGTCGTTGACTCCGTCGCCGACCATCGCAACATCGCGTTTTGCTCGGAGCTTTTTGATTGCTTCAACTTTGTCGTCGGGCATTAGGTCGCCCCAGGCGTCGTCGATTCCGACTTCTTTGGCGACGGCATCGGCAACCTGTTGATTATCACCAGAGATCATGATCATCTGCTCGATGCCAAGTTCTCGAAGCTCGGCAATCATGGCTTTCGCGGCTTCACGAGGCGTGTCCATCAACCCAATGACGCCCAAGTACTTATCATCGCGACGGACAATCATCGTCGTGCGACCTTGGTTTTCCAGTTCTTCGACCCGAGCACGAAGATCATCTGGAATTGGAGTCCCTTCAACCTCCGCGAATAAATCGTCCTTGCCAACGAATACCGATTGGCCATCGACGGTCGCTTTGATCCCGCGACCAGTGATGCTTTGTAGATCATGAGCTTCTGGGATACTCGGTTCCGTTAGCCTTTTCTTTCCGTCTCGAACAACGGCTGCCGCCAGCGGGTGATCGCTAAGCTGTTCAACCGCAATTGCTGTTCTCAAGAAGTCGGCTTCTGAAGTGTCGCCGTAGCTCACAACATCCGTGATGCGTGGTTTGCCTTCTGTCAGTGTGCCTGTTTTGTCAAACGCGATCGCACTTAGGCGACCAAGATTTTCTAAAGGGCCGCCGCCTTTGACTAAAACTCCTCCGCGTGCCGCTCGAGCGACTCCACTCAGAACCGCACTGGGCGTTGCAATCGCAAGTGCACATGGGCTGGCGGCTACAAGCACGGCCATCGCACGATAGAAGGATGCTGAAAAAGGTTCGTCGATGACAAGGAATGCGAACAGTAACAAAATCACACCGACGATAACGGCTGGAACGAAATAGCGTTCGAATTTATCAGTGAATTGCTGTGTTGGCGATTGCTGCGTTTCGGCTTCGCTGACCATCGTGACAACTCGCGCGAGCGTTGATTCGCTGGCGAGCTGAGTTACCTGAATCTCTAGTGAACCACTTTCATTGATCGTGCCCGCGAAGACTCGATTTTCGGGTGGAAGTTTTTCCGGGTTCTTGGCTGCAGAATCTGGATCGTCGACTGGCTGCTTATCGACTGGTACGCTTTCACCAGTGATCGGAGCTTGGTTGACGCTGCTTTGTCCTTTGACCACAAAACCATCGGCGGCAATGCGTTCGTTGGTTTTTACAATCACGATGTCGCCAACAACCAGTTGTTCGACAGGTACTTCGGACGTGGCTCCGTCGCGACGAACGATTGCTTTCTCCGGAGCAAGATCGGCAAGCGCTTCAATAGCCTTTCTCGCACGGCCCATTGCGTAGTTCTCAAGTGCGTGACCGATAGCAAACAGGAACAGCAACAAAGCGCCTTCGGCCCAAGCACCGAGAACCGCGGCACCGATCGCAGCAACGATCATCAGGAAATCAATTTCGAATCGCTTGAGCAGGATTTTTTCAATCGCCTCGCGGACGATGTAGTAGCCGCCAAAGAAATACGCAGCGGCGTAAAGCGCCCACGGAATCCAAGGATTTACCGAAGAGAAACTAATAAGCCATCCAATAAGCAATAACACGCCGCAGATAATTGCAAAGATGAGCTCCGATCTTTCGCCGAAGATTCCACCGTGTTTGTGATCATGTCCGCCGCCGGGTTTTCTGTGGTCATGGCCAGCATGCGAATCGTCCGATGACTCATCATTCGCATGGTCGTGTCCGGCGTGATCTTCATCCGGAACAAGTTTCTTCGGCGGAGAAAGATTCTGTTTGACGACGATTCTGAGTTCATCAATCCTCGTTCGGATCTCCTCAGCTGAAGTCATCTCATTGGCGTATTCAATTCGAATCACGCCATCAGCGGAAACTCCGGCATCGAGAACGCCTTTGAATTTCTCAATCTGCTCTTTAATCTTGCGAGCCCCTCTCGCATCCATCGACGACGTTCTAAAGAGCATATGTCCATAGCGATCCCCCAGATCCGCGCCCGCTTGAATCGCAAATCGGCGAATCTCCCCTATAGAAATGACACTGGGGTCGAAGTGAACACAAATTGCGTTCGAACCTTCCCCAATTGATTCTCGAAGATGCGCTTTCTGTACTCCCTTTCGAGATTCAATTAACCCATTTAGCCGCGCGATGCAGTCGTCCCGTGAGTCAACTAATCCCGGCAATACAAGTTCGATTTGCAATTCGGCTTTTTTCATTTGTTTACTTCGGGCAATTCGGGTTGCTTATTCGCGGCGGGCGCCATGTTT
>CALCJM010000026.1 GCA_937967505.1 uncultured Pirellulaceae bacterium
TAGTACCAAAGCGCAAACCGGGTCGCCGTCCGAAGAGAAGTAAAGCAAACAGTACCAGTTTCTAAAACCCTGTGAAGATAGGAGGAAGTGGTACCGTTTGGGGCGCAAACAGGTGGTACTGTTTCAGGCGCAAAATGACAATGGTGAAGATGCCACTCTCAGCATAAGCCAGTGGGCCTGGCTTTGTATTGATTGCTTAATGGTTACTGTGATGCTGGCATTGGAAGGTGTCGTCACAACCACTCAAGTTTTAGATAGCTACCTGCCTGCAGGGGACCATTTGGTAACAGCGCTCGCGATTGGAATCCCACCAGTTCTTGGTTTTTTCTACGCATTACGCGCCCGTCCACTCGACCTGAAACACCACGAGTTGCCTTCGTTCAATGAACTGCTGACACGACGAGGTGTGCAGTTGTCGGTGTTCGTAATCGTTCTATTCGCATTTCTGCTTGGCGAAAACAGCGGGACCACGAGCGTGTTTTCAAGTGACGGCAACGGGCCAAGCAGTTGGAAGCAGAGTCTATTCACCTGTTCGCTGATGCTACTACTCGCGATCAATGCCAAGAACACGTTTCGGCTAATCCGCGAGCAACTGGCAACGCTCATCGAGTTTCTTCCAGTTCCGGATCTTCACCACAAATACTGGTCCACCAGAATCGCTCAGCTTCGTCAGACTCGGCTTGCCAACGCGGGCATCGCCAACGAGATGCTGGTTATTCAGGAGCGAATCGAAGAAGAAGCGGAGAAAAACGCTGACCATGAAGAAGGCGTTTTTCACCAACACGTTGCCAGAGTCAATGGTGCTCGATCTGCAGGCGAAGCACAGGCGGCGCAGCAGATTAGCCAACTATTTTCACGTAATTGAGTAAACGTATTTCCAAGTTAACTAAGTTCCAAAAACTATCGGAGTTTAAATGAGTCCTAAAACTATCAATCGCGTCGTGCCGTTCGTGGTGCTAGTCGCATTATTAACTGGCTGTAATCATCGCCCCACTGCCACCGCGCCAACTGATCACCGAGGAGGTAACGTGGAATGGATCGTCGGTGTTTCAAATGATCAACCGAAAGCTAACATTGATTCTGCTGGCATCGAGGTTGCGAAGCTAATTACGGCAACCGCCAAACCAGGCGACTGGATTCATATCGTTTCATTGCCGGATCACTTAACCGTGGGCTCCTTTGTCGTACCAGAGGGCTCCGCCCGAACAAGGCTACGTGATCAAGGAGTACGCGAGTTCATGCCTAAGTTGGTTGCTGCGTTTCAGCCAAGTGGCGAAACAGGGGCGAGAATCGATCTTCCGGCGCTTGCATCGACCGTGGGATCAATCCGAAGGTCTGACCTGCCTTGCCGTGTCGTCCTTTTTGGTTCACCCATTTACCAAGACCCTACAAAAGTCGGTTGGCACTTCAACGACGGAGGCGCAGCACTCGACGAATCGATCGGTGATTCTGACAGTCCGTTTGGCACAACGTACCAACTACCTGAAGGTTGCAAAGTCGTTATCGCGACGCCGGGGCCTCGCTGGGGGGAAGACAAACCACACAAGGATGCGGTGACCCATTTCTGGCGACTCTATATTCAAAGCTTAGGCACTGACTGCGATCTGGTCCGATTGACCAATGCACCGCAAACCGCATTCGTGTTCGATCCACCGCAGTTTACTGGAAAAGAAGAAGTAAAGCATACTGGGTTTGGCATGAAACGGTTTGCGTTTGCCGCTGTCAGAACCAAATACGACGACGATGGAACGTCCGTGCCAATTGACGGAAGGGCCGAAGACGGGGCCGTTGGGAAATCAATGGACGCAGTTATCCGCGAAGGACAAGCAGATGCGAGCAAGACAATTGTTATTGCTAAATGGGAAAGCATCCCTGCCGCTGCTGACCCAAACATTGATCTTGACCTTTGGGCAACGGTGACCGGCGGATCAGCCACAGGCGAGATCAGCTTCAAGAATCCAGTGATCGAAGGCGTAGGACGTCTCTATCGCGATGTTCGCCGGACGGGTTCGACAAATCCAGACGGCACGCCGCTTGAAACTTGGGAGGGGCTTGAACTAGAGGCGACGAATTTGGATTCCATCAAGCTCTGGATCAACGTCTATTCCGCCCAAGCACCTTCAAAAGTCCGACTCATCCGGATTCACAAGGGGATCAAAACAGAACGTGTCGTGACGATCAATTGCAACTTTGGTGATGGCGGCCAGAACCAGCACCATCGAGCTCGTTCGGCGGCATGGGTGCAAATTTCGATGGATAAGTTTGTCAACTCCGACAGGGAGTAAATATCCGGAGTACGTCAGTGCTGCTTCGACATTCGAGCCGGTGGTTGGAATAGGCCACCGGTATTCGGCGTCTCGTTCATTCAAAATTTATACAAAGCAAACGCCATGAAAAAATATATTTCAATTTTACGTGAGTACCTCGCCAGTTATTTGGCGTGGTGGCGATCGGATCCAAAAGCTGCGGTGGTATCGCATGCTAGATACGCAATGGGAATTACAGCGGTCGCGATCGCGGCCACCGTAGCCATGTATTACCACGGAATTCCGCACATACGGTATGTCGGCAAAACGCTTGACGGCAGAAAGTCGTATTGGGAGGAAGCCGCCAAATTCTCAGAGGCCTCGTACTGCAGTTTTCCAGGAACTCTGGACGTTACCGCAAATGAGTACTCGGCGGGTTGCGGATTCGTAATTTGGGTTCCTATCGAGCACATCGAGGGGCTCGATCAGAAGTTGCCATTCTCTATCCTACACAAAGCGGAAGATTGGTTTCGAACCGAGCCGCCCGTAGACACGAGACAACGGCTGTGAATACATACCCACTTCCACCGAACAAGAAGACAACAACGAAGGTTCGTTCACCTCTGGTTTGCTTTTTGGCAGCAGTCGGGTGGTTCCTGGTCGCTTCCCAGTGTTTTCATTTGAACAGGTATGGAAGTGACTGGGCTGGAGCTGGTGGTATCCTTTGTTGCGGATTTGGTTTCCGATCCTTCTTTCAAGCGTTGTATTTTCAACACCAGCTACTCCGCGTTGGGCGGCAGGAAAAGCGATACAAGGAGGCGGCGAAGCGATTTGCCGCCGCCCGATATGCCGAGGTAAGAGACTGCAAGGAAACAGGGATTCTTGGAAATCGCGGTGTTGTATTGGGCTATATGATTGACAAAGCCGGACGAAAACGAGTCATCCGTGACAACACTGAAAAGCTGATCATTTTGCTCGGGCAACCGGGCTCAAACAAAACGACTTCGGTTTTTATCTCCAGCCTCTTGCCAGAAGGAAAAATGGGGGGCATTGGTCACAGTGCAATTCTCAATGACCCTGCTGGAGAGGGATATGCTGTTTGTAAAGCAGCACTTGAAGCAGCTGGATATCGGGTAGTCGCGATTTGCCCGTGGGCTGAAGAAATGTCGAAACGGTTGGGAATTCCTATTGAGGACGTAGGATTCCATGTTTGGTCCGATTTCACCGACGCCACTGATCCGTCGAAATGGGAAACAATGGTTCTCGCTAAATCAGGGTTGTTTATACCCGACCGTCCAAAAGATGACGGAAAGACCGAATTCTTTCTAGATGCAGGGCGCATGATCTTCCAGTTTATTGCTTTGTACATTCTTGCTGCTGGACGGATCCCTACCCCAGCAATGATGCGTCAGATGGCGCTCGAAGGCGAAGAGCTTCTAGCAGAACGATGCAATGAGGTCATTGAGTCCGATACGAATGTCGCGGCGTTGAAGGCACGTGCATTGTCGTTATTGGGCACCCTAACCAGAGCCCCAGAAGAGTTTTCTGGAGGCCTTTCAGAATGCAAGAGATCACTCTTGCCATTTTTCAGTGACGGTCCAATGGGATCGCACTTCACAACAAATGGATTTGATCCGCGTTGTTTGAAGGATGACAAACCAACCGTCGCATTTGTTATCTACCCAACCGACAAAATTCGTTCCCATCGCAGAGCCGTCAACATCACGTTTAGCCACCTCATTGAGCAGCTGGGAGCCGATCCACGAGTAAATAAGCGAGTCACATTCTTAATCGACGAGTGTGCATCCATTGGCTTTCTGCCAAATCTGATCAATGGCATAGCGGAAAATCGCAAGATGTCACTCCGCTTCGTTTTGGCGTTTCAGCAATTTTCAGGTCAAGTTGAAGAGACGTTTAGCAAAGCAATTTTGAAGCTGCTCCGTGGCTCAGCGGCAGTTCTATGGGGCGCAAACATACGCGATCCTGACGACTTGGCCATGTTCTCGAAATTCTCTGGCACGACGACTGTAGACGTTGTCAGCAAGCACGATCCGAACAGTCAACAGACTTCGAATTCCACAGAACAGTCGGTTACCAATTCATTTCGAGAAAGACCGTTGATGCGAGATGAAGACGTACGCGGATTATCTGATGACGAAGTTTTAATCGTGCATTCAAACATGCCAATCATCCGCGCTTTCAAGACTTGCTATTGGAAATTTCCACGATGGAATTCTATCGCCAAACCCAACCCATACAACAAGAGCTGAAATCGAAATCATGAATACCATTCTCTATTTTCTATTGCTTCCCTTACGGATGCTGTTCCGGTTTATTCGGTCAAGCGAAGACCTTAACGCCTCACATCCGTTGCGGATTGCTTTGGATAAAGGCTGGCTCTACTGCAAGTATGGAACTCTGACGCTATTCATCGCTCTTAACTTAGCACTTGTGTCCGGCGTTCCGCACGTTCGTCTTAGCAGCACGGTCCATACGAGCCGTATTGGCGAGCTGCAAGGAAAATCAGAGTACATCGGGCCATTCGGCTTCAAAGCGATCGATGCAGCTGAGACAGGACCTATTCCACCACGGATTGCGTTTATCCCGATCCACCAAATTTTCTGGCAATGAGCCTAAACCTAATTCCTTTCACTGGAGCACAACAATGAAACGTCCAAATACAACTGGCTCACTACAAAGCGGTGACTTTATTCCCAACCCAAAGCCGTCACGTTCAGCTGCTTCCGGCGGCAAGGGAGGTGGAAACGGCGGAAGCCATCAACCACCAAGGCTAACAGGAGCAAGCCCCTCGTCTCCACCAAAGAAATTGGGATTAACGCCAGTTTTCAATGCCGCTGCAAAGAAGCCCCATCGTCCGCCAGCCAAAACCTATGAGCAACAAATTGCTGACCTTCGCAAGCTGATGTCGGAAGCCAAGCCAGTTAGAAACTTGACTCCACGTGGCGCAGATTCAAACCAGCCAAACACAAAACGGGATCGCGAAATCGAAAAGCATATTGGCCAAATCAAAGCCACCTCTGCAAAGCAGCGTCAAAAGATCAAGCGTGATTTTTCCAAAGCCGCTATCCGTGGCACAGCAAAGCAAGCGTTCAAACGAGCATCACGAAAGCGATAGCTTCAACACAAATTTGCGCATCCCAACCAATTGTGAGAGAATAGTAATTATGGACATCATTTCTTGGAACACAGCAAAGAAATACCAAAGCGGCAACACGCGGCAAGTGACGTTGCCTCAAGGAAAGCTTGAAAAGGTCTTCATGCCGCCAAGCCTATGGACTCAGTACGAAGCATTGCTTGGACTAGAGAACCTCACAGAAGCGGACTTAGTGGAGCTCGCTTTAGAAGAACAGTCGGCTCAGCAAGTTGGTGGTATCAAAGCAAGCTTTAGCGAGTGCTTTCGAGCTGTAGTCACTGATCGTGTACTCGACTGGTTCCGCACTGCCGAATCGATGGGTGTCACGAAAGACAACCTATAAACCTACTTCCTTTTTCCCATTGCCCACGCGACCAGGAGTCGAAAAATGTCCGCTGTAGAAACCGCTGTACAAGCTATCCAAACTCATGACCAATTGTTGCTGGATCAACTAAAACCTCTAGAACAAGAAGCCGTAAGGCTCAAAGCCGAACTTGTTGCCGTCGAAGAACTAGCCAATGAAATACGTTCTCGATTGCGACTTCCCACGCCGGAAGCAAAGCGAACCAAACGAAGCTCGCGCAAACCAACCAAGCCGTGTGCGAAGAAAGCCGACGTAATGGCGGCTGCAATCAGCCTAGTACGAACGCACCAGCCTATCGGGCTTTCGGAATTGGAAACAAAACTCAAGCACAAACTATCGTCTGAATCGGGATTCTCGCTCAGTGGTGTAGCCCTTCGCTTCAAAGAGTGTCTCGCATCAGATGAGTTTGCACCGGACCAAAATGGCTTGATATGCATCGCGTCACGAGCCCCTTCAAAGCAGAAAGTTGGTACCAGTGACGGGTCAGAAGACGTTCAAAACTTCAATGTGGATGGATCAACTGGCCCAGGCATTTGACGCTTGATGAACCGTGTCGATTCATCCCATGATTTAGCCACTGCTGTGCAGAGGAGATCAGCATGCCACTACATTTTCATTTTCGAGTATCCATCATTTTGCCACTGACTATTTCCTGAACCGGTTCACTGACCTGCCCAATGCTCACGATCCAACAAAGTCAATCTGCCGCTGCAGCTACCCGATATTTTGACGAAAGTCTTTCGGTCGACGACAGCTACTATCTGACCAAAGAAGTACAAGCGACATGGTCAGGTGAATTGTGTGAATCGCTTGGCCTGAAATCAGGCGACACGGTTAAACGAGATCAGTTTGTAGCGTTATTGAATGGCCAACATCCGGTAAGCGGCAAACGGCTTTCGCAAACCAAACGAAGTGGTAGGAGGCCTTGCATCGACCTGACCGTAAGTTGTCCAAAGAGTGTATCTTTAGCCGCAATCGTCGATCCCCGAATACAAGCGGCCTTTTTGCAAGCGACGGACGAGTTTCTGAAGCGTGATGTTGAGCCATTGATCCATCGTCGTGTGCGAACCGGTAAATACAAAAACACGCGCCAGCAAAAACAGATAGGTAAAGGTGTCTTTGCCCGCTTTCTCCACCATACGGCAAGGGCGACCGATAGCGGGCCGCCAGACAGCCATTTGCACGCCCACTGTCTGGCTTTTAACGCGGTGCAAGACGAAGAACGCTGGTTTGCCGCTGAGATGGAACGCGTTGTTTCTCAGCGAGCAACGCTTCAAGCAAAGTTTGAATCGCGGCTTGCACGGCGGCTTTCAAAGCTGGGCTACGTTCCTGAACGGGTAGCGTATCGCAGGGGTGGCAAGGTAAAGCAGGGTTGGGAGCTTCGTGGAATTGACCGTGCCATGGTCGAACGACACTCCAAGCGAGCTGAAGAAATAGAAGCCGCTGCCAAAGAAGCCGGTTTGACTGGTGCTGTTGAAAAACGTGGTTTGGCTCAGAAAACTCGGAAACGCAAGTCTGACCAAAGCAAAAGCTTGGCCGCCTTGAAAGCAGAATGGCTGGAGCGGATGACGCCTGAAGACCGCAAAGCTCTGTTGGCTTTGTATCGTCGCAGCAAAGAAGGCAAATCTCAGAACAGCGAAGCGATCAGTGAAAGTGTTCGTCATGCCATCGATCACTGCTTTGAGAGAAACTCGACGATCGAAATGAACGAGCTGGTGGGCGAAGCATTGCGGCACGGCGTTGTTCATCGGCCCGAAGATGTCGAGGCGGCGCTGAAGCAAAAGGATAGCGGAATCCTACAACGCGAGAAGGTGGTTGATGGCACCAAACGGATTGTTACAACCACGCCAGAGGTTCTCGCGATCGAAAAAGAAACGATTGCACTCGCTAAGGAGTCCCGCGGCTCTCGCCGTCCAATCAATGAGAAACACGTCATTCGACGTGACTTTCTCAACGATCAGCAAAAAGCCGCTGTGCAAACCATCCTGACTGACCGCAACGGCGTCACGATCGTAGCTGGAGGTGCTGGAACCGGAAAAAGCACAATGCTTGCCGAAGCCAAAGAAGGAATTGAAGCTGCCGGGAAACAGGTCTTTGGGATAGCACCAAGTACCGGCGCGGTGGAAGTTCTTCGAGAAAAAGGCTTCACATCATCGCAAACGGCGGCACACCTGATCCACAACAAAAAGCTACAGGCAGAACTGCGCGGCCAAACCCTTTTCGTAGACGAAGCCGGTCTGCTGGACATGCGTTCCTGTCGCGATTTGCTCCGAATTGGAAAGGAGCAGGACTGCCGAATTGTCCTTATAGGTGATTCTCGTCAACACGCCAGTCCGGGACGTGGAGAGAGCTATCGACTCATTCAACGTGAAGCTGGCCTGAAAGTTGCCAAACTGGCCAAAGTGCAACGACAGCAAGGCGATTACCGAACGGCGGTTGAAACGATAGCCAAAGGTTCTGAAAAAATCCCAGGTACAAACAAAAGTGGCGTTGAAGCTGGTTTTGAAATGCTGGCCCATCAAGGGAAAATCCACGAAGCCAGCCCGGATGAGCTACACCATAAACTGACCGAACGCTTTTTTCAGGAAACAGCACAAGGACGATCTGCGATTATCGTTGCTCCAACACATGCCGACGGACGCAGGCTTTCAGAAAGAATCCGAGAACGACTCAAGGATGACGGCAAGCTGGCGAAAAAAGACAAGCCTTTTCAGCAACTGGCTTCTCTGAACCTGACCGAAGCAGAAAAACGCGATCTTAAAACCTACGGCGAAAAGAATCTGGTTGTGCAGTTCACCCAAAACGCCCCCGGAATTCGGCGGGGCTCGCGCTTTTCGGTGATGCAAACACCCGGCGGCCCGAAATTGCAGTCTGCCACTGGAAAAGAACTCATCGACCTGCCACTAAAACATGCTGATCGGCTCGAAGTTTACCAATCTCAATCGATCGACTTAGCCGCTGGCGATCAAATTCGACTCACTCATGGCGGAAAAGATCAGCGGGGTAAACGAATTACCAATGGGAAGACGGACCTGATTAAGCGCATCGGCCCCGGTGGGCAATTGGAAATGAAATCCGGCATGGTGTTATCACCAAATCACGGTCACATCGCCTATGCCTACACTTCCACCAGTTTTCGGGCACAAGGTGCGGATGCCGACGTCGCCATCGCTTCTCTTTCATCACAAAGCTTACCCGCAGTCAACAGCCGCACTGCATACGTGGCGGCAAGTCGTGGCAAGAAAGATGTTGCCATCTTTTGCGACGATATTGGAGCGGTTCAACGTGCCATAGGTCGCACGGGCGAGGAACAGACGGCAACCGAACTGATGAAGACATCAAAACCGGTTCGTCAGGCGTCACCTGAGCAGCAGCGCAATCGAGAACAACAAAGCCGCCACGCCTTTACTACGCGAATTCGTCATTGGCGAAAACACCACCGAGGTCGCGGAATTGGCACGTCCGCCCGTGCCTCCACGACTGCCGCATCGAAAAAAATCGTGGCGGCCAAACCACGACGGAGCCTGTGATGACAGAAACAAGAAAAGCGTGGCAATCGGCACTTCATCGGGCACCATCGGTATCGCTCCCGCGACCCAGCAATGAGAACGGCGATCAAGCTGACGACGATCTACCTTGGAAGATAGTCCGCCCATCCGATCCGATGCCGCTTATGTTTGCGGTTTCTTGGTCGACCGGTCGAACATCGGCACGAAAAGTGGTACAACGAAACGTCCCTGACTCAATTCGTCGAGACGTTCACCTAAACCGCTCTGCGCGAAGTGCCGACGGTACAGGCCGACTATTTTGTCGTAGGCGCCATGACCGCGACCGATTTCCAAAGTAAACTGCCCCCGAATTGTCTGGTCAGCAACGTGGGCATCGTCAAAGATAAATGCAGCAGGGTTTACGCCTTCAAATGGGGAATGCCCTGTGAAGAGTGCTGCATAATTCGTGATGCAAAATGTTTCAGCAGAAAAGAAGGCATCCTGTGATTGCCAGTTACCACCAAAACGCGTTGCGGGTGTAAATCCGATGTCAGCGCATCTTGCCGCAGTTTGCTGAATAAGTTGGATGTTTGGGCATACGTAGACGACTGGCGCTTTCAATTCGTTAAGTAGTGACTGTGCCGCGATCAGTCCAACAAGCGTTTTGCCACCCCCGGTGTTCATTTGAACAACCAAGTCAGAGACCGATCTATTTTCGTGCCATTCTTTCAGTGCTTGCTCTTGAGGCCCCCAGATATTTTGAATCGCTCCGCGAAGTTGTAGACGATCCCAGATTTCCATTGGATCAACGGGCTTCTTCGATTTGAGTCCGCCAAGCTTCAGCTTCTTTAGTTTCTTCGCGGCCATTCGTCGTTCCATTTTTTCGCTATATTGAGGAGTGGGAATCAATAACCACCGGCAGAGCCGGTGGTATGAGGAAGGCCCCTAAAAGGGGCCATGGTGTGTAGGTTAGTTTTAGTCTAAATCGAATAGCCCGCGTTCTTGATCACGCTCGTGTTTATCCTGAGTTTGAATGTATTCTCGAATCATTGCTTCATCGAGACCGACAGTACTAACACAGTAACCGCGTGACCAGAACGCTCGACCGTACAAAGTTCCCTTCGTTTTGCCGAGGTCACGACTGATCCGGATTGCACTTTTCCCTTTCAGAAAGCCAACCGTATTCGCAATGCTGAACTTCGGTGGAACACTCAAAAGAAGATGAACGTGATCTGGCATGGCATGCCCTTCCACAAGTTCAATCTCTTTCTGACGACAAAGCTGCCGAAGAATCTTCCCAATCTCCGACCGAAGACTTCCGTAAAACTTACGCCTCCTGTATTTTGGAACAATCACTACATGATACTTACAGTCCCACTTTACATGGGATTGACTACGCCAATCTTTCATTTCGGATCCTCCTGTACCCCTCGGGGCCTTCCTACAGGAGGATCTTTTGTAAACTCCCGGAACGGCGGAGCCTAGTGAGTGCTCACCAGCAGAGCTGGTGGTTTACGGAAATGAATTAGCGCCAACACTCAAATCAGCAAAATTCTAAGTGGCCGTGTTTTCCGTTTTCGTTACCGCTCCATGGTGTCGCCCGCGTCCGCCGTTTTTTCGGCAGGCGATTCTAGCGAGGCGACCATTGATTGGATCGGGCCGATGTTGCTGGCTCTGGCTGGCCACGTCGTTCGAACAAAAGCGCCGGAGTCAGTCTTTACGCC
>CALCJM010000027.1 GCA_937967505.1 uncultured Pirellulaceae bacterium
CGCACTTCGATGGAAAGCGGTACCGATCATCAACGAGAACGATTCCGTGGCGACCGCCGAGATCCGTTATGGCGACAATGATCGTTTGGCAGCGCGGGTGGCATCAATGGTGGGGGCGGATTTACTGGTGCTGTTGTCAGACATCGATGGATTGTACACCGCACCGCCGGGGCAAAACCCGGATGCCAAGCATTTGGGCGTTGTTTCGGCAATCACGCCCGAGATCGAGGCGATGGCTGGAGTGGCGGCGTCCGAATTTTCGCGCGGGGGAATGAAGACCAAAATCGAGGCGGCGCGTATCGCGACAACTGCCGGGGCGGCGATGATTATTACCAACGCCAATCAACTTAATCCTCTCTCCGCGTTATCCGAGGGCAAGAAAGCGACGTGGTTTTCACCGTCGCCCAATCCGATTAACGAACGCAAACGCTGGATCGCGGGTGGGCTGGACATTTCGGGGCAATACAAAATTGACGTCGGAGCACTGGAGGCGTTGGCCAGTGGGAAAAGTTTGCTGCCCGTTGGGGTGGTCGCAGTTGAAGGAAATTTTGGGCGTGGCGATACGGTGAAAATCGTTGGTCCGGACGGGCGCGTCGTGGGGACCGGGCTGACCGAATACGATTCAGATGACGCTCGCAAAGTCATCGGACTGACCAGTGACCAGATCGCCAAACGCATGGGAGCAAATCTGCGCAGTGAACTAATTCATCGCGACGACATGGCGGTAGAGATTTAACGGGCCCATCGGCAAGTATTGCCAGATCTTCGGATTTTTTGAGGGGCATAACCCGGGGGGTGCCCCGTAGCGAGAAGAATCGCAGGGTGGGGCAAACCAATTCAACGCGTAGTGTTATTGCGCCGACCCACATCATGCTGATATGCTGCTGGTGGGGCAGGATTTCGCGGATGGGAAACCCGAGTCGGCATCCTACTTTTGCGCTTGCTCGGCCGGCGTAGGTGCGTCTTTACCATCGATACGGTCCTTTAGAACCGTCACCAACGAGTCCTTGACTTTCGTCAAATTATAAAATTCGTACTGGCTCATTACGATTTTCCCGTCCTTGTCCAGCAACCATCCCGATGGAGTTGACCGCACGCCATACCGGTCAACCGTTTCGTGGTCCCAGCCATTGGTGAAACCATGCAGCCCTTTTTTGAACTGTTTCTTCATGATGTGCTTAATCGCCGCCGGACGGTCCTCGTCCAGGCAAATCGACAATAGGCCAACTTTGTAACCTTCGGCTTCCAGAGTGTGGATGGCTTCCTGCACGGTTTGTTGGTAATCGGCCTTCCCCTTGGCCACGTAATCTTTTGTGCTCCAGAAATTCAGGAAAACAAATTTGGGATCGGGCTTGCCCTTTTTCGTCTGTAGATTGTCGAACCCCAGCTTCTTTTTTCCGTTATGCGTCGAAACGCTGATCTTTGGTGCCTTCATCCCCGAGGTCAGAATTGGAGTCACCAGAACAGGAATCGGATCAAGCGCCACTTCATCAAACTGGTCGCTGATTTTGATTTCTGCGAACACTTCAAAAGCGTATTTCACGCCGTTAATGTCCTCGTCGATACGTCCCTGAAGTCCGTAGATTCCCGGCGGCACGTCGTAAACAATGAACTCGCCCTGTTTATTGAAACGGAGATTGAATGCGGGGGCGTCGTCGATAATCTTTTTGTTGGCGGCAAGGAAACGCTTGCCGTTTGAACTGTTCTCAAACGCTTTTAGCCATTTAATTTTTTGTTCCGGCGAGTAACGTTCCCAATCCCGGGGAAACGGTGCGCGAGGGAGTTGGACCTGCTGGTTCAATGTTGTCTTGACGTTTTTGATGTTGATCTGGAACTTCTCGGGGTTCATCGACTGGTCGATGCGCCCCTTCAGCACTACCAGTTTCTGACCGCGACTTGGCCGCTTGCCACGAATTTGCCGGGCCTCGTTTGGAGATTTGGATTTGGAACGGGACTGGGCCTGACACAACGCTGGAGAAACGAGCAACGTGCCCATCAGGCAAAAGACCGCGTAACGGATGATCGTTTTTGCGAAACAGCGAACAAGTAAACGGAAACGAGAAGATGTCGGAATGGACTTGGTCATGTGAGAACTCGGAATCAAACGCAATAAAACAGGTTCAGACGTGGCTTCCACGGAAGCTTCTGCCTCGCAGCACTGTACCAATAATCGACCACGCTGGAAGTTAAATAAAGATACGGCTTTGCCGGATACGTAAAAACAGCCGGATTGGATTGATAATCCCTCTTAAATCCTGAACTTTACTCGACGATTTTAAGCTTGAGGCTCAGTTGCTGGTTGACCATTTTGCCTATGAAAACGTAAACTTTCAAGTTTGCCAGATCAACACACGAATGTAGCGATTCTGCGGCTAGTGCTGGCGACACGTTCATTTTGATATTTCAAGGAGTCCGGGGTGCCAGGACAGTGCGTAATCGGGTTGCAGTGGGGTGATGAAGCCAAGGGGAAACTGGTCGATCTGTTGACTGAAGGGAAAGATCTGGTCGTCCGCTATCAGGGCGGTGCCAATGCGGGGCATACCGTTGTGATCGGCGACGAGGTTTACAAACTGCACCACATCCCCAGCGGGATCATCAATGAAGGTGTGTTGAATCTGATCACTCCCGGCGTGGTGATCAATCCGCCAACAATTCTCGAAGAGATGGATATGCTGCTGCCGCGCGGCATCGATGTCACCAAGAGATTGAAGCTTTCCCAACGCGCCCACGTTGTCATGCCGTGGCACGTGCTGGAAGATAAAATGTGGAACGAACTGGTCTCGGGCAAGGACAACATCGGGACAACCCTGCGCGGGATTGGCCCCTGTTACGCCGACAAGGTCGGTCGCAGTTTTGCGATTCGGCTGGGGGATCTGATTCAGCCCTCTTTTCCGGAACGTGTTCGCAAGATTGTCGAAGTCAAAACCAAAGTGCTGTCGGCTGCGTCCGGTGGTACCGCCGAATCGCTCGACGCAGAAGCCATTATCAAGCAGTTTTCCGCTTACGCCCAACGACTGCGCCCGATGATCGCTGACACCACCAGCATCCTCCTAGACGCGGTGGACGCGAACAAAGATATTCTGTTTGAAGGGGCGCAGGGTTCATTGTTGGACATCGATCACGGTACATTCCCGTTTGTCACCAGCAGCAACGCGTCGGGGACCGGAATTTCAACAGGATCGGGCGTGCCCGGTAACTGGATTGGCAAAATCATCGGTGTTTGTAAGACGTATGCGACGCGTGTTGGTGGCGGTCCTTTCCCAACCGAACAGGACAATGACAAGGGCCAGCATATCCGCGATATGGGTAACGAGTATGGAACGACGACCGGTCGACCGCGCCGTTGCGGTTGGTTCGATGCAGTGGCCGTGCGTTACACGGCACGGTTGAGCGGTGTGACCTCGATCGCGCTGACGATGGTGGATGTGTTGAGCGCACTGGCCGAAATCGAAGTTTGTGTGGGGTACAATCTGGATGGTCAGAAGATTGATTATTTTCCCGGCAATGTTGACGACCTGCGTCGTGTCGAACCTGTTTACAAATCATTCCCGGGCTGGCAACAGGATGTCACCGGGGCACGGTCTCTGGATGATCTGCCGACTGCGGCCATTAGTTACGCGCATGAGATCGAGAAACTGGTCGGGCGCCCGATTCAGTTTCTGTCCGTTGGCCCGGATCGGGCGCAAACGATTCATGTGCCCGAAGGCGTCACATTGAAGGACTACTTGAGCAAACGGCCTGCGTAGGAAACGATACGCCCGAGGATACCTACAGACTTCGTCCCACGGGTTTGGTAACCGCCCACGGGTTTGTGAACCGCTTCCTTTTCCGCAATTGCCGATCGCCAATAGAAGCTTCCTGTGAATTTGAGGGGGAAAAGGGGGCACGTGTAGGGAACCTTCGGTTTTGTACTGCCCGAGAAAATATGTCATCTACTGAATCCCAACCTGATTTCGCCATTGAAGTGCCGCCCGAAAAGCGGCCCCGGCATATCGCGATCATCATGGACGGCAACGGCCGCTGGGCTCAACTGCAGGACCTCCCGCGCATCCGCGGTCATCAACAGGGAGCGACGCAGGTGCGGTTGGTGACTGAGGAGTGCTGCCGACTGGGGATCGAGCAATTGACGTTGTACTGCCTGTCCAGCGAAAACTGGAAACGCCCCCAGGAGGAGCTGGGATTTCTGATGTTTCTGCTGTCGCAGTACATGATCGAAGAGCGTCAGACGATGGTGGAAAACAACATTCGCCTGAAAATCATTGGCTCGCGCGAGCGGATTCCGACAGACGTTCAACAGGAAATGGATATCAGTTTGGAACTGACGGCCAAAAATACGGGAACGACACTGTGCCTGGCGATCAATTACGGTGGTCGCGCTGAAATTGTCGATGCAGTCCGGCGGATTTGCAGCGAGGTGCAGGATGGATCGATGGCGACCGATGACATCGACGAACAGCTTGTATCGGACCGTCTGTACACTGCGGGGATGACGGATCCAGATCTGTTGATTCGCACTGCCGGCGAGATGCGGATCAGCAATTATTTGTTGTGGCAGATCAGCTATGCCGAAATGTGGGTTACCGAAAAAATGTGGCCGGAGTTCTGCGAGGCAGATTTGATGCGGGCAATCGTCGATTTTTCCAAACGCCGCCGACGTTTTGGCGGGCTGGATAAGGAATAGGCATCGCACACCGAAGCACAACGCGGCACCGGTACCTGGAAGCCTCTCGATAGCGGCACAAATTTCTTGCTACCTTTCAAATTATCACTATCCTTGGAGTCCTCCGTTGCTCAGCCGTCGTCTTGCCTCCGCTGCCGTCTTGATCACGATCATGGTCCTGTTGGTTCGTCTTGATTTTTGGTTGGCGACCGACGGAGTGCTGGGACGGGCGGGGGTGGTCTTGGTTGGGCTGTCGCTAATCGTGGGAGCGCTGACGGCGATCGAATTTGCACATTTGTGGAAGGAACGTGGCTGTCAGTCCGGCCCTCTGATGGCGACCGGAACCGTCGCCATGATCGCGGTGGCGTCGCTGCCACTTTTGTGGCGGGATTACCCAACCGATTGTCCTATCGGATATTTTGGCTGGACCGTGGCGGGAGTGATCACAGGGCTGATGGTCAGTTTCTTTGCCGAAGCCAGAAAGTTTGAGGGGGCGACGGAAGAACCGGGAGCCGTTGCCGGCCGGATTGGGTTGAGCATGCTGGTTTATGTTTATTTGGCGATGTTGTTTGGGTTTATCTTACCGATTCGCAATATTGACCACAGCAATGCCGTTGGCCTGTTGGCGATCGTGTTGCTGATCGCGACAGTAAAAATGTCCGATGCATTTGCCTATTTTGCGGGAAAGAGTTTTGGCACAGTGAAGATGGCACCGGCGCTCAGTCCGGGCAAAACGGTTCAAGGATCGCTGGCGGCTCCGGTGGGCGGCTGTTTTGCGGCGGCGATTGTTGTCTTCCTAGTCAGCCCGAGAATCTTCGGGATGCAGGTAGACCGACCGTGGTGGTTCTTTCTGGTTTACGGCGTCATCGTAACACTGGCGGGGATGTTGGGCGATCTGGCCGAATCGCTGCTTAAAAGAGACGCTCAAATCAAGGACTCGGGCAGTATGTTGCCAGGGCTGGGTGGGTTGTTGGACGTACTGGATTCATTGGTATTTGCTGCTCCGGTGTCGTTTCTGATCTGGGTTGCCACCAAGTAATGGACAGTAGTATTATTGAATTGTAGCACGGGGTTCCCCCCTATTCCGCGACGCTCTTCTACGCCCCGATGCCGGTAACGGCCGCTGCGGTCAGCGCTGCCGTTTCCACGCGCAGGATGATTTCTCCAAAACTGACCGGTAACCATCCGCTGTCTGCAAACGATGCGAACTCGTCTTCGGAGAAACCACCCTCCGGCCCGATCAACCAACAAACGGAGTCGGCCGCATTTAATTTTTGTCTGACCGCTGCCAGCGACGCGTCGGTGTAAGGATGAGCCATCAGGAACAGGGCCGTTTCGCCCGCCGTTGGCATCCCGAGGGCTTGTTGCACCGAAACCGGTGGCAAGACCTCCATCAGGTAGCTGCGTCGGCACTGTTTGGTGGCTTCAATGATTTGCTTGTTCAATCGTGCAATCACTTTGTCGTTGACCTGGGCGACGCTGCGGGCTGTATTCAACGGTATCAGACGGTCAACGCCAAGTTCCACCAGTTTTTCGATCAGGAACTTCTGACGGTCGCCCTTGGGCAGTGCGGTCACGATCGTGATCGAACAAGCCAGCTTACGTTCAGGGCGCGACTCCGAAAGTTTACGAACCGCCACGCGTTTTTTACTTTTATGGGTGATTTCTGTCCGAAACTCATTGCCGGCGGCATCAAATAGCGTCAGTGTGTCACCGATGGACGCCCGCATCACATTGGCCACGTGATGAGCTTGGTTATCGGAAAGTTCGATTTCGTCCCCATGGAAGGGAGAATCTATGAAAAAACGATCTGCCAAAGGAATCCCCGGTCGGGTTTGATCTGGAAAGAATGACGGAAACCAAGCTACAATCACCCGGGTAGAGATGATTGAATCGAGACTCAAATTAGAACTTAAAACAAAGCCGCTGCTGAAGCCGGGCAGCCAGATAACGATATGACCGAAATTACGTTTCCACAAGACGAAGGTGATCCGCTGACAGTGGATTTAAAACATCCGGGGATCGCAGCACTGCTGGCGTGGCTGATTCCCGGGGCTGGCCACTTCTACCAAGGACGAAAGGGCAAAGCGGTCCTGTTCTTTGTCTGCATCATGGGCATCTTCCTGTTCGGCCTTGGGCTGGGGCGGGGCAGGGTGGTTTATGCTTCTGCGAAACCGGGCGACTATCGCTGGCAGTACCTCTGCCAGGTCCAGTGCGGGCTGGTCGCGTTACCGGCGGTTGCCCAGTGGCTACAAACGGCCGACGGAAAAGATCCCTTTTTCGTATTGTGTGAACGTTATCCGGGAAACTATCCGGATGTGAGTTTGCAATTCAAAAAGATTACACCCGAGAATCAAGATCCTCAGTACAGCGGGCCAACGCTGAAGGACGGTTTTATGGCACCACCGCCGGGGCCTGTTTCGCTGGGGAACGATCCTGACGTCATGTCCATGTGGTATTTTGATTACCGACACGACTATGACATGGGCCTGCTATTCACCACGGTTGCCGGACTGCTGAATGTATTGGTCATCTATGATGCGGCGGTCGGACCCGCAATTATCACGCCGTTACAGAAGCGACTGGACCAGCAATAGGCAACATTGGGGCATTCATCAATGAAGCTCTGGTAGTCAAAATAATCGCGGAATAAATCATGTTTGAGATTTCAACACTTCTCGCAATAACGGGACTGCTTGCCCTTGGCGCGGCACAAATCTGGTACTCGATCCCGCTGATCATCGCCGTCAGCCTCGTGTGGGGAGCGACGCGCCACGAACGACTGACGGAGATCATTACCCAATCCATTCGTTCGCTGATCTGGGTGCTGACGTTCATGGGGATCATTTTTGCGCTGATCTTTTGTGCCGGCTATCTCCAATAGAGCCGGTATAGTCGACTGCTGTGTGAGGGCAGGCAGGCCCATCACAACCCACACTACACAGCGTTAGAGAACTTCGCGTCGCAGTTTACAACTGGAGACAAACGTCGGGTTATTGCGGATGATAAATGGGACAATCCACGCATTTTCCTGGTACGGAACCGAAACACGTACTTCAATTTCTTTGGTGTCTTGGGTGATGACGTTCGGCAGAACTTCGACCACGGCTCCCGTTGCACCGATCGAATCAAGCACTTTGTCCACCGCTGCCTCCACTGAGGCCTGCTGGACACCGGGAATGATGCCGACGCGCGCCCCTTCATAGGCCGCACTTTCGGTAGCATGTTTAAGCATGTTTGCGGTCGCCATCTCCAGACAGCCAAACAGCAACAGAAACAGAATTGGAAGGCAAACGGCAACTTCGACGGTGACGACACCGCGTCGAGATCTATCTTTGGATTTGATTTGTGTCTTGGGGTTTCGCATGGTATTTCCGGATGAACTGAAAAGGTGGCAAAAAATCTCTTGAATGGTCTACGCTGATACTGCGGCTGGCCAATGAACAATGACTATTCGATCAACAGAACCTGCAACTGTTTGGCGATGGTCTGGAAGGCCTCCAGCAGTTCTTCATCGTTTTCAGCGTGCAGGTGAATGCCACCACCAATGTCCGCGACGGTCTCCATCAGGCCACGATTGGCACCCCGACTGAAGGTAATGGTATGAACAGTTACGCCGGCGGGAGTTGCGTCCCGGGCCACAATGTCGGGAGAGACACCTCGATTCTGGTTGCCGTCAGTCATCACAATGACAGATTTAAGTGCGAAGGGTCGAGCTTGTGCGTCATTCAGGATGGAGTCCAGACCAGATTCCAGCCCGCGTCCAATGGCTGTGAATCCGCCCGGGCTTTCGTTGGCGAACGCATCCCGTACCAATTGGAGATCGGGTGTCAGGTTCTGCACCTTGCGCTCCTCAGATGAGTAAACGGTCAGGCTGAGGTGTTCGCGTTGCGAGGTCTCATTGAGTTCCAGCAAGAAAACATCAAGTGCATTTTGAAGCGCGTCGAAACGTCCGTTCTGGCTCATGGAACCCGACACATCCAAAACCAGGGCAATGTCGCGATCGAGCCGTGTGGCCGTCGCTGACTGAACGGGTTCAAATTCGGACAGACCGAACAATTGAGCGAAAAACAGTCCGACGGGGCCTGACGGGGAATCATTGGTGCGTTCGCCAATAACACGTACGGAATTCAGCGGAGTACCATCTTCTTCAAAAAAGAAAGATCCGTCATCGCGTTGTCCGGATGCCCCAAAAGTGATTTTATTGGTGTCCAGTTTCAGTCCGGCACCGGCAACGTTGTTTGCTTCAGCAACGCGTAGGGCCGCGTCAATGGCGGCGCCTCTGGATTGTTCGCGGCCAAGTGCTTCGACGGCAGCTTTGGCGGCACCATCGGTCGCGGTGCGCAACTCACTGCGGACAACATGAATGGTCGCAATATCAATGGCCAATGCGGCAGCGGCGAAGAAGATAATAATCACAACGGCCACGTAAGGCAGCATGGCTCCGTCGCGATTTTGATGACTGTTTTTGAAAGTACTTTTCACGAGAACCTCGAACCGAAATAAGGAGAGTAGTGGACGGTAACCAGACTGATGCAGTGGTCTTGGAACCACTGTTGAGGGCCGACGATAAATTGGTGCGACTTTGGAGGGCAGAACTATTCTTTGACCATCACGGCTTCCGCAGAAACGCTTTGCAGCGTAAACACACCGGAAAAGAAAAGTGAGTTGTCTTTTGTCGGGGCGGTAACACGTACCCGGATGAACTCGCCCTGTGGAACGGAACTGATGTCGCCGGGGATAGTGTCAACAGTGACTCCTTGCAGCTTGCGTCCATCGGTAACGGCGGTGGCGACACTACTGACGTCTGAATTGAGAGCATTCTCCTTGATGGCAACTTTGACGCCCTCGTAGGCGGATTGGATCAACGCCTGACGGAGAAACAGAAGGCTGGCACCCTCAATCGAGCCCGCCACGATCAGCAATAGTAACGGAAGGCAAACAGCAAACTCAACCGCAGCTGCGCCGAAGCGCTTACTGCGATGTCGTCTGGCTGATTGGAGGGTAGGCTTCTTGGCTCGTGTGAGTTTTCTGGACAGCATTTTCATGATTCATTACTTTGAGATAAGTTTGATTCAACGCGTCCGGCGCCGATTGTTAACTTCGGGAAGTAACTCCCGAACTGGCAAGCTGGCTTTTTAGACGCTCAATTTCCTGTTTCTGCGTTTTCACCAGGTCTGCCACGGCATTGAATTCTTCAGCCATCCCGGCCCAGAAGTCGTTGTCGCGAAAAGTACATGGCTCTGTCTCATGTTCGGTCCCCAGCTCTCGCAGTTGCTTGCGAAGGCGACCAATAGGACCAACAAAACGGTTGCTGAATCGTGTAGTGTCCAACATAAACACGGGAAGCAAAGCCAACATAACCAACGCCAGCAGAGTGAACTGCCCCGATTGGGTGCTGATTCTTTCGATCATTCCCATCGCCGGGTCACCGACAAGAGCCATCATCAAGGCCAATGTCATTCCCGCGACGAAGAAGAACACCACCCAGTGCACAAAGATGCGGCGGAGCAGCGCTCCCTGGACATGTGTGTCAACGTACTTCTGTTTTCTCTGTCGATTCATTGTTACCCTTCCAACAAGTGTGAATCATTCTTTGTTCTCAAAATGCTCTGCCACTGAGTGTGTCCAGAGCGTCGTTTTCAAAAAATAGGTCACAATTACCATCAGGGAACACAACATTAGCCAGCTATTGGCAATTCCTTTGCCAATTCACTTTTCTTCGGGTACAACCAGCACAAGCGTTACAGATGCTCATCCAAGCCCGAACAATCGTTATTTGCGGTTCCGTCGTCACCGGGAGCCTTGCTGTCGATCGCCACATGATGCTTTTTTGCATGTTGCCTGTGAGCATCATGTCCGGCAATTGCGGCAGTTTAACGGTGACTTCTTCAATGATTCGGGATAAACGGCCTTTGCGAAAAATCGCTGTGGCGAGGGTTGGTTGACAGAAATTCATAGGGAAAGCCTAAATCGCCGATGATTGGAGGACTGGCGGTTGTTGCCTGTCACCAATAGCCGTACCAGACGATCCTGCCCCCCAGAATCGTCACTCCTATGTATCCCCGTCCGATAGTGGAAGCCAACGATGAGCCTGAAATTTGGAATTTACCTGGTTGAACAGCGGGTCGTCACACCAGAGCAGTTTTGTGGATTGATCAAAATTCAGCAGGAGTCTGTTCAGACTTTGGCAAAGATTGCATTGCAGCGGAACATGCTAACGATTCGGCAGGTGGCCAACATTCTGGACGCCCAAGAAGCGCAAGCACAAAAACCATTCCATTATCTTGCCATTGAGATGGGCTATCTGTCGGCTGCCGAGGCGGAGCGGTTGGTAAAAACCCAGGAGGGCAGCGCAGTGTCAATTCGGCATCTGGTCACTGAGTGTGGGCTACTGACCCAAGAGCAGTGCCGGGTACTGTTCGGTCACTTTGAAAAATCGGCATTTCAGGCGGTACAGCGGCAGGAAGCTGGCACCCCTCAACCGGCTGCAACCACCCAAGTCCGGGAAACGCCCCCAGCGACTACCAAGCCGGCCCAACCTGGGTTGCGACAACCTAATTTCAAACGTCGCCCAATCATTACCCAAAAGCATCAAGCACAAATCTGATCCGCCAAGCCGATTTTGAGTGGCTGATTCTGCGTGGCCGGGAAAAACTCAAACGACAACCTAAACGAAAATGGGCACCCGGAATTCCGGGTGCCCATTTTTGTTTTCCTGCTTATCAATACCGAAAACATCACACGGTATTGAATGCTTGATTGGCTGATCGGTAGTTAGCTGATCGCCTGTCTATCGTTACCGGCGAGCGGCCAGCATGCGGTTACGCTTGGAGCGGCGCTCAGCTCTCAATCGTGCGCGGCGATTGGTCTCAGATGGTTTTTCGTAATATTCCCGGCGACGCATTTCTTTTTTGATGCCACTTCGTTCGACCAACTTGCGAAATCTTCTGACTGCCTCCTGAATGGATTCCTTCTCACGTACCAACAGCTTTACCATTTTTTCTCCAAATGAGTTGAAATAAACATTGTCTGCCCTTTCGATGAAACAGTGGGACGAAACAAAGCTCTCACGTACCCCGAAGTGATCATCGAACCGATGACAGTCTCCAAGGTGGCGTAATTTTGATTTTTGCGTTTAAACCTTGGATTTTAGCCACGAAATGTAGTTTTTGTCCAGAGCGAACCGCAAGAATCGTCAAATTTCTGATTCTGGGCCTCATTCATCCGCAGTTGCTCCGGCGGCAAAGATATGCGGCGTGTAACTATCTATCCACCGGAAACCAAACAGATTACCCATTTTTTGCAAGTGTTGAGTCTTGGGAGGCGTTGGATGAGTCCGGATCTGTCGCCCGATATTGCACGTGGGCCACATTTTTTTGGGGAGAATCGAGTGCCACAACGCGCCGAAACTAAAGATCAGGACTTCGTTAATCAACTCATTGCACGGCAGGATGAGGTGATTGGCGAACTGGATAAACTCGAATCCGAAATTTTGGTGACAATCGAATCTCTCCAAGAATCAAGGCACCGATCTCAGACTGCTTTAGACGCAACCGAACCGGCCCCCCACACCTTTTCTCTTGAAGAAATGCAACGGGTTCAGGGAGCCGGGGGTGAGGATATCCGGGATAGCGCATCGCGCGCCGCTTAAACTAAGCACTGCGATACACGCAGCAATCATTCCGCATTGCTGCGTGTCCGGCAGACCAGTTTTCTCTTCTACACATTGATGAAGTCGTTCATCACTTTAATCGCGGCAGGCCCCACCAGAACGATGAAGATACCCGGAAAGATAAACAGCACCAGTGGAAAGATTAGGGTAACTGCTGTTTTCGCAGCCTTCTCTTCGGCGATTTGACGCCGCCTAACCCGCATGGACTCACTTTGCGTTCGCAGTGCTTTGCCGACAGAGGTACCAAATTTATCAACTTGAATGATGACTGATGAAAGCGTCTTCAGGTCATCTACTCCGTTTCGTTCACCGAGATCGGTAAGGACGGTCTCGCGTGTGGATCCCATCTGGAGTTGCGTGTTACAAAGTTCGAACTCTTCCGCAATGGTGCGATGTGATTTCTTGAGTTCATCGGCCACCCGGCGCATCGCTTGATCAAGCCCTAATCCGGCTTCCACACAAACGACCATGAGATCCAGAGCATCAGGCAGTCCTAGGAAAATACTGTCTTTCCTTTTTCTGGCCTTAAGTCCAACATAAATATTGGGGATCATGTAAAACAAAAACAGGACGACGCCGCATCCAACCAACGCCGAAAAGCTGAAACTACCAATTAAGCTTCCAACTCCGCCCAAAACCAGTCCCAGCCCGCCAAACAGCGCCTTGGCAGAATAAAACATTGGAATAGCAGAATCGGATCGCAGGCCGGCCGAATTAAGCTTGACTCGCAGTTTATCGACATCCTTTTCGTTTTTTGGCTTCATCGCCTCTGACATTGCCGGACTGGCGGATTCCAGCAGGCGAGTCATTTTGTCTTTTGCCGAGGTTGCTGCGGCAGCGGTTGGATCGGTTTGCTGGCGCAACGCGTCCAATCGACTTTCTGATCTGGTTGAGTTGCCGTTTAGCATGTCGGCAACGACCCAGCCCAATGCCATGATGGCAATGAAGGCCACGCCAGCAATACCAATCACCGTCCACGAAGTGGCACCCAGTATGATAAATATGTTCATGTGCCTATACCTTAATTGTAATGATTTTGTTGATCCACCACGCGCCAAGTCCCTGAAGTACCAGTCCACCAGCTACCATTTGCTGACCAAGCGGATCGGAGAACAGCAACATCATGTATTCATAGTTGACGTTCAGCATCAAAATAAACAGGGTTGGTGGTAGTCCCAGCAGGACGACCCCCGACATGCGACCTTCACCAGTCAACGCCTGAATTTGCCCCTTGATCTGGAAGCGTTCACGGCAGAGATGAGCGATTTTGTCAAGGATTTCAGCAAGATCACCGCCCGTTTGACGCTGAAGAATAATTGCAGTCACCAAAAACCGCAGGTCAAGGTTGGGAATCCTGTCGGCCATGTCGCTCATGGTCTCTGTCAATGCGACGCCTAAATTCTGTTCTTCAAAAGCACGATGAAATTCAGGTCCCAGCGGTTCGTCAGTCTGTTCCCCAACCAACTGAATCCCCGAAGGCAGGCTTTGACCGGCACGCAATGCTTGGCTCATCAAGTCCATTGCCCCCGGTAGCTGAGAAGCGAATTTATTCAGACGGCATCTGCGTTTAAACCAGACATAGACCAGTGGTAATGCCCCTAAAATGCTTGCTGCACCCAATGCCGCACCGCCTCCGATCACAGACACGATCGAGATTGGCAAAAAGAAAGTTACCGCCAAGAATCCCGACACGAACAACCCAGCCGTCATCATGATCAAGGCGGATGCCGTGACATCAACGCCCGACTGGTCAATAAACGGGCCTAACTCAAGACTCTTGAGTTTTTCGTCCAGGAAACCGCTGGCCTCTTCCCGCAGCAGCGATGAAATCTGCTCGGTTGACACCTTGGACTCGCCCCGACCACGGTTGCTGGTCAGTGACGCGAGTCGGTCTTCCACCTGATCGTTTTCGCCGCCAAGGAGCCCCAGCATCATTGCCCCAACGAACAGCAGTCCCGTCAGGCCAATGGCAATGGCACCAATTATTAGTAGTGAATCCATAATTCCTATCTCGTGTTTTCCAGAGTGAATCCGTTATGTGGGGAAGGTTAGTCTTCCATCATGACGCGTTCGCGGAAGATACTGGCAGGCAGCTTGATCCCCATCGCCTCCAGCTTCTCCATACACTTGGGACGAACACCCGTACACAGGAATCGCCCTTTGGCACGACCATTTTCATCGACGCCCTGTTTTTCAAATTTGAAGATGTCCTGCATCACAATCGTTTCGTTTTCCATGCCGCAGATCTCGGTGATCCGGGTGATCTTGCGAGGGCCACCTTGAAGACGGTTGGCCTGCACGACAAGGTCCACAGCGCTGGCGATCTGCGTCCGCATCGCTTTGACTGGCAAGTCAAATCCGGACATCATGATCATCGTCTCCATACGGGCGATACAGTCACGAGGAGTATTCGCGTGAGTCGTCGTTAACGATCCTTCGTGACCCGTATTCATCGCCTGAAGCATATCCAGAGTCTCGGGACCACGACACTCACCAATAATAATCCGTTCAGGACGCATACGGAGACAGTTTTTAACAAGGTCTGTCGCCGAAACCGCACCCTTGCCCTCGATGTTTGGGGGCCGTGTTTCAAGCCGAACCACGTGGTCCTGTTGCAACTGAATTTCCGCCGCGTCTTCAATCGTAACGATACGGTCTTCGTTACTGATAAAGCTGGAAAGCGTATTCAGCAATGTCGTCTTACCGGAACCCGTACCACCGGAGATCACGATGTTCAACCGGGCTTTCATTGCTCCTTCGAGCAGCATCACCATCTCGGGTGTGAATGCTTTGTAATTCAGCAGGTCTTCCAGTTTCAGTGGATTGGAACCAAAACGACGAATTGACATCGCTGCTCCATCCAGAGCCAGCGGAGGAATGATCGCGTTGACACGAGAACCATCTTCCAGACGGGCGTCAACCATCGGACAGGTTTCGTCAACGCGGCGACCGACCTTCGAAACGATTCGGTCAATGATCTGTAGCAGGTGAGCATTGTCACGGAAGACCACATTGGTCTTCTCCATCTTGCCGCCACGTTCACAATAGATGTTTTTCGGACCATTGATCAAAATATCGCTAATCGTCGGGTCCTTCAGCAACAACTCCAGCGGCCCCAGGCCAAAGGTCTCATCGAGAATCTCTTCGACCAGTCGGTCTCGTTCTGCCCGATTTAGCAGGTTGCTCTCGCCGTCGCAAAGCATCTCCACGACGCCGCGAATCTCGCGTTTGAAAACGTCACCTTGAAGATCTCCAACTTTGCTCAAGTCAAGTTTACCGATCAACTTCTGATGGATTCGCTGCTTGAGAATATCGTATTCGCTGTTTGCTGATTGAACGCTGCTCATGGTGACAATGCTCTTCTGACGCTTTGTGGGTGATAAAATTGGGATCGTCCGGCGAAGATGAGAAATGCGGCCAGGAAATCCAACGCGAAAACATACCTCACTGTTTACCGTACGCCGAAAATTGTCTGAATTAATCGGCCTCCCGTAAGAGGCATTGCCCCTATGACGACTACAACCCACGCCAAAGGAAAATACCAGGTTGCAGTCAAGATTAGCCCGTTTTAAGAACGGTCGATCACAACGAAGAAATGGACTTCAATGGCAGTTCAAGATGCCCCAAACCAAACACCGCAGATACAGTACAGTCATGCCGAACTGCCAACGCACCAGAGAAGATCGCCCTGTCGAGCAGGAAAAACAGGCTCCACCCTTACAACCCGGCAGGAAGGCAGGGGGTTGACTGAGAAAACAAACACAAACATCCCGGAAAGCACTGTTTGCGACGTACGGTTTTGGCATTGGTGAAAGTTGTGTCCCCGTTTGACAACACTCAATCCTTCTCTCCATTTCAGGCATCCGCGTTGATGAACAATACATCTCCTCCTCTCAATGTTGGTGCAGACCGTGCTGATGCAAGCCGCGCTGAAAGTGAACTGGCCAATGCAAGGGAACTGGCCAATGCGCCCAAGCGCAGCCCCCGGCTGTGTGCTGTACAAACAGATTACCCGCGCCCCGGTTGTCTTCAATCATTGAGGAAACGCAAACGCAATCGACACATCCGTGCAGGAGCCGTCATTGTGGAAATGGCCGTCTGCATCCCGGTGATGTTGTTGCTGGTCTTTGGCTGTCTCGAATTGAACAGCAGTATTTTTCTCAGCCAGACCCTCACGTCAGCCGCTCATGAGGGGGCGCTGATAGGGCTGCGTCAAAACGCGACGGAGAGTGAGGTGGCCAACCGCGTGGCACTGGTCATGAAAGCACGGAACATCAGCCAATACGCATTGGACATTGACACTTTCGGAACCCCGTTCGACGCCCTGGAATCAGGACAGAAGTTTGCGATTCACATTGAAGCTCCCCGCTCCAATTCATTCATCAGGCTGTCTAAAGTCGATGCAAAAGTTACCGCCATGCGTCCGTAGTCCCTAGGCCCCGGTATTGGCCCTGACATAGCGGGATCAGTTTTTCCACCAACCAGAGAGGTTGCCAGAGATGAGCAGGAAAGCGTTGTACAATCGATCGAGTCGTGATGGAGCCATTATCGTACTATTTGCGATTCTGCTACCGTTGATGATCGTGATTCTTGGATTTACCGTTGACTACGCCTATATTCAACGATCGCGTAATGAAATCCGGGTCGTCTCTGATTTAGCCGTTAAAGCTGCTGCGGATACTTTGGCTCGCACCGGGGGTGATGAAGATGCGGCTCGCGCCGCAGCACGTTTTATTGCCGCCGAAAATTTTGTGGCTGGAGAAAAAATCTCGTTACGGGATGACCAGATCGTCTTTGGCCGCGCCCGCAAGCGCGCCGACGGGACTTACGCATACGCCGATGGACAGAAACCGGCAAACGCCGTTCAGGTCATTGCACGACGGGACCCCGGAAGCATCGAAGGGCCAATTTCAACGTTCTTTGGGAACTTCTACAGCCGTCCCACTTTCGACATCGTGCAAAACTCCCGGGCGAATTTTCGGGACGTTGAAATCGTGCTTGTGCTCGATCGGTCGGGATCAATGAAATTCAACCTTGCCGGGCCCAACCTGACGCCAGCCGAAAGACAACTCCGGTATTGTAATTTGCCCCTGCCCAATTGTCGCTGGATCGCGCTGGACCGTGCGGTGGAAGTGTTCCTGAAAGAACTGGAAAGCACACCCGTACGCGAGCGAGTCGCAATGGTGACGTTCTCTGAAAAAGCGACCCGTGTATGTGACGGTGCTACGATTAACGTCGAACGCGTTACTCTTGATTCGCCGCTGTCACAAGACCTCAATCGGGTTCGGAGCACCATGGATCGCCTGAACACCACGCTCTGGTTTGGTGGCACCAACATCACCTCGGGGCTCGAGGAAGCACGTCAGCATCTCAACAATGCCGGTTCTTCGAATATTGAGAAGGTCATTATTTGCCTGACCGACGGTGTGCACAACTCGGGTATCAAGCCCTTCGACGAAGCGACACTCTGCCAAAATGATGGCATCACGGTGCATACCATTACCTTCAGTGAGGGTGCGAACCAGAGGGACATGGTGTTGACCGCAGATAACGGGGGCGGAGGACACTTCCACGCACCCGATGAAGCCACCTTGAAGAAAATCTTCACGCGTCTGGCCGGATCATTTGCGTTTATCACTCAATAACTATTGCGGAAGTACATGATGCGTTCAAAACAAAAAAAAACAAACCGGAGAGGTACGGCGGCTGTTGAATTTGCAATGGTTGCCCCTATTTTTTTCCTGTTGATATTCGGCAGTATCGAATTCGCAAGCGTTCACATTACGCAGTGTGCAATGGAGAACGCGGCCTTTGAAGGGGCACGCAAAGGAATTGTGCCGGGGGCGACGGCGGCGGGATGCAAGAGCGTTGCGGAGGAGCTGATGCGGGGAGCGCGAATTAACGAATTCACCGTGAATGTCACGCCCGCAACGATCACCCCCACAACCGACTCGATTAAGGTCCGCATCTCTGTACCGATGACTGCCAACAATAAATTCGGACTTTCGTCATTTCTCAATGGCCAGACATTGGTCAAGGCCATTGAGCTTCCTCGCCAGGCTGGCGGTTAGGGATTCGCCAGCATTTACTCCGCGTCAAGGTCATCAATGGTTTGGCGGTCTTCTGAGTGCCACAGCGGTAACCCCTCCGAAGCGCGTTTGGCCAGAGCCTTGACTTTTTCGTTCGAACCGGGCAGTGCCGGGGTTGAATCAAACATCTCTTCTTTCAACGGCTCGGGCTCAAAATCCCATTCGCCTTCCCGGATCGCTTTCAAAACAGACTGTCGCATAATGGGCTCCTCAGTATTGAACTGAAGTCCAATATGGGGATGCCAAAATCTAAAGTCAACGATTTTGAAACCTATTCCCGAAAAAATCAGAAAAACCTCTAATTGCTGGTCAGTTGAAATTTGGGGTAGAGCACGCCTTCCGGTCGCTTCACTTCGTATACCAGTTCTGATTCCAGATTGTATCCTGCCGGAACTGTTACCCCGGTTTCCCCCGCAGCCTTCGGTTCGTTCCACAGCCCGATCATCGCATTCCCCGGAACAGCTTCCGAATCGGCGATCACCGAATCGGGCTTAAAAATCAATACCCGATACTGCCCCAGCAATACCCCTTTTTGATCTTCAGAACTCAGTTCAAATCGTCCGGTTTTGTCCGTTTTACCAAACGCCAGCGGCAAAATCAGCCCATCGTCGTCGCGAAATCTCATTGGCACAAAGACCACAAATGCGTCGGTGAGGACTTGGCGATCCAGTGTCACTTCGCCAATAATTTCCACCACCGGGTCGCCGATCCACGCCCCGCAGCCCCCCAAAAACAAACAGCCGAACGCGACCATCACGCCACCCAACCACCGTCGCACATTTCTTTGCCCAGTTCGCGTGCTTTGCGTATTTTGCGTGCTTTCGGTGTTCCGCTCGCTGCGATTTGGCTGTACTCCTAACACGACCGACCGCCTTCGCGTTGTACCGCGCGCTCTAAACGCTCACTGCTGGCCGGCGCTTCCAGAACGCCTTTGGCCTTTGACCAGGCCAACACACCCTCGGTGACCATCCAGCCTTCGATGCCCAACGTGATCAAACCAATAATGGCCAGTAACGGTTTGGACGAAAAATTTGATACCCACCCATGTTCGGGGTGAAACAACTGCCAGCCCAATGCCAGCGCCGGCATCACCACCATGAATGCCATTGGGATCGCGACGAACCAAACCGGTTTCGAGCGCCGCCAGAGGTAGAACAAAATGACCATAAATGCCAACCCGGCCAGTAATTGGTTCGTTGCGCCAAACAAAGGCCACAGCATGATCCCGCCAGCACCTCGTAACCCGTCGGAATTGGGCTGCATCGCGATCAATCCTCCCAATACTACCGCGATTAATGTAGCAACATAGCGATTGGTCAGCGGCGGGAAACGAATTGATGTTCCAATTTCCTGAATCACATAACGTTGCAAACGCGTTGCCGAATCGAGCGTGGTGGCTGCAAAACTGGCCACCAGCACTGCGATGATCCCCACCGCCATTTTTCCGGGAATGCCAATCTGCTTCAAAAAGTTACCACCGCCATCAATGAATGCACCGACCAGTTGCGGAAGCTTAAATTCTTTCCACTTTTTGCCACTGCCGTAGCGCGCTTCCCACGCTTGACGCTGTGGGGAAAGCTGCGGAATAGAGGTCCCGGTTACGTCTGCTGAAACAGCTGAAATGGTTGAAACAGATGCCGTAGTGGCGATGGCACCCGTGAGCGGTCCCGCGTCCCCATCAGTCGTAATGCCACTCATTCCGACACCGGCACAACACGCAAGAATCACAACCACAGCCAGTGCGCCTTCGAGCAACATGCTGCCATACCCAACTGCGATGGCATCGGATTCTTTGGCCAGTTGTTTGCTGCTGGTGCCACTGCTGACCAAACAGTGAAATCCACTGATCGCACCACAAGCAATCGTGATAAACAAAAACGGCATCACCGGCGGCGCATCGGCCGGTGGCGCACTGACAATCGCGGGAGTCGATGCCAGCAAATCTGCCGCACCAGTCAGGCATGAAACCACCAGCCCCACCACCAGCAAGGTCAGCGCCAGCATTAGCTGATGACTGTTCACGTAATCCCGAGGTTGCAGCAGCAGCCACACGGGCAACACCGAAGCGATCGCACAATAGATCAGCAATATCGCGGTCCAGACCGTCAAAGGGTTGATCCAGTTGGCGTCTACGTTTTCAAATTGAAGCTGAATCGGGAAGTGATAGGCCCCCAGATAGACGCAGAAGTAAATCATGGCCAACGACACCAAAGACATCGTCAGCAGCCGACGGCTACCGCGTTTGACCATGATCCCAATCATGACCGCAAACGGCAGCGAGATCCAAACCGGTAACACGGATTCCGGGTAGTGTTTGAAGATGGTTGCAATCACCAATCCAAAAATCCCCAGCACCACCGTCAACGAGAAGAACAGCGTGATCAGAAACAGCATCTTTGCGCGCGGTGAAATCATTCGGCCCGCGATCTGCCCCACCGACTGACCTTCGTTCCGCAACGACACCACCAACGAACCAAAATCATGAACGGCACCCACGAATATGCTGCCAAACACGACCCACAATAGCGCAGGCAACCACCCCCAAAACACCGCGATAGCAGGACCTACGATTGGGCCGGTGCCGGCGATACTGGTGAAGTGATGCCCAAACACGATCGAGCATTGAGTCGGGACAAAGTCGATGTTGTCTTCAAATTCCTGGCTCGGGACCGGACGACTGTCATCCAGTTCAAAGATTTTGTTGCCCAACCACGCACCGTACGTTCGGTACGCAATGATGAAACCAACAAACGAAGCAAATGCGATCAGTAACGTGGTCATGGAAAGTGCAGCGCCAGGGCAATAGCGTGATGGAGAGCCAAGTGTTTATGGTTCTTCCCGGATTTTGGTGGTAAGCGGGAAGCCGTAGTGGGATTCGCAGGAAATGGTAAACTTGTGGCCAACCAGGAGCCAGAAAATTTCTAGGGAAAACCGAATTTATAAAACTATCATAACACACCGGAAAGTGGTTCGTCGAGCCTGTGCCGGCGATCAGCCAGCGGTCAAATAGGCGCGGTTGAACAGACTCCATTAGAGTCATCTTCATGCGAACGATCGAAAGACTACAGTGATTCATAAAACCGCCTCGCCTGTTACCCTGTATGCCGCCACATTGCTTACGCTGGCCATTGCGCTTCCTTGCGCCGCCCAGAATCAGGATCCTGCCCAAGGCATCGAAAACGCCATCGCGATGCTGAACAACTCCGGACAGGCGGAACCAAGAACGATGGCGGCAATGTATTCCTCAGCCGCGCAACTACACCTCCAGTCCGGAAATGTCGATCGCGCACTTGAGCGTGTCAAGCAGGCACTCAAGATCTGCCGCCAGAACTCGTTCCCCAATGTGACCCAGTCAACGATGTTGATCGCGGGAAATATTATCGGCAAAGCGGATGACGAAGCGGCATCCCGATTCTTGACAGAGCAGATTGATGCTCCTGATGCCACCGAGGAATTTAGAAAGTCTGCCCTGAAGATCCTCGGGCAGCAGTTGATTACCAGCGGTAACCTGGTCAGTGCGCTGCGGATTCAAAACCAACGCCTGAAGATCATTCAAAAGGATGCCCCCGGAACGGTTGCTGAAGCACAGGCATTGCTGGACTTTGGACGTAACTGCATGACAGCGCGGATATTCGACCTGGCGATGCCGACACTCCAAAAGGCAAAAGCTCTTTCCAAAAAGCTTAACCAGCCTGAATTAGTAGCGCAGGTCTCTTTCACCGTTGGCGCAGCGCTGTTGGGAGAAGGCCAGGCAACACAGGCCGAAAACGTCCTGATGACTCAGCTGGAAGAGTCGCCGCACGAGCGACTGCTGACCCCCGGTATCAGGATCGTGCTGGCGAGGACGCAGGTCACTTTGGGAAAATTCGATGCCGCCCGCAAAACGCTGGCTCGACTGGCCAAGGATTTTGCTGGCACGCCACAGGCTGCCGTCGGTCAGGCGATGCTGCCCATTATCGATTTTGCGGAGACCGTTGGTAAACAGAACGACAATTCATCGATTGACGCTGCTGTCCAGAAACTGACTGACGCACGTTTGCTGGCGATTGAGGCCAAACGTCAATCGCTGGCACAGGGATCCAATGAGGACATGCGAAAGCTATTCACGCTGCCCGACACCCTGGCAGTGGCCAGCTATCAAATGCTGCTGGGGCAATCCGGGAAGGCTGGACGTGCGTTGAAGGCGGTCGAAGAAGCGATCGAGGTTCAGGCCGGCGGCTATCGCCATGCGGTTCAAGCCGGAGCAATGAACAGCGATGAGGCCAATGTGTTGTTGGCGGACCAGCGCACAGCAGTATCCGAACTCAAACAACAGGCTCTGGTTTCCGCCGGCAAGGTTAACCTGGCGCTGGAGGAAGCCGAGCGATTTCGCGGTCAGGCGCAGGCGGAATTGATGCGGCGAAAGCTGTACGCAGATCCGGAAATCCGCGCCAATGACGCCAACGATGTCAACCGCGGGAACACTCAGGCAATGACTGTCCAACAAATGACTGAGATCGCGTCTCGACAAAAAACAACATTGGTGTTTTACTCGTTGGTGCATCAACTGGACCCGGAGACCCGATCCTATTTTTCCATCAAAAGTCGATGGGCCAACCCCAACGCGATTTATATTTGGGTGATTGCGCCCGATGGAGCCGTTGACTTTCAACAAGTGCCATTGAATCAGAGCCTTTTCCAGTTGGTTGATTTGGCGCGACGCGGTTTGGTGGATGGAGAGGATACGCGCGACGATGATGCGGACGGCGGATCTGCCCGATCTGGCAAAGCGCTGGCGGAGCTGCACCAGTTGTTGATCAAGCCTATTGCTGACCGGTTGCCGCAGTCCCCACAAGATCATGTCACTTTTGTACCTCAGGGGGTGTTGTTTCTGGTACCCTTTGCGGCGCTCCCTGACACCAATGGCGAGCCATTGATCGTACGGCATACGATTTCGACGGTGCCATCGATTGAAATTTTGGCGTTGGCCGAACGTCAGCATGTGGTCTCAGCAAGAACAAATCGCCAAGACGTTTTAATTGTTGGAGATCCGGCGATGCCTCCATACCAAAGCCGCCCCGATCGTGACGCGCAGCCATTGAGCCAATTAAAAGGGGCTCGAGCTGAAGCACTGTACTTGGGGAAGTTGCTTAAGGTTCAACCTTTGATTGGCAAGGAAGCAACGGAAACGGCCGTGGTCGCACGGATGCAAAACGCCCGGATCATCCATTTGGCCACCCATGGGTTACTCGAGTCCGAAAACTTGTATGCGCGCAGTTACCTTTCGGCGATCGCATTGAGCCCGTCTGGGGACGAGGACGGTTTCCTGACGGTGCGTGAGACGATGCGTATGAAGCTGAACGCGGAACTTGCCGTGTTGAGTGCCTGTGATACCGGACGTGGCCGGATTTCCGGAGATGGGGTGATTGGTTTATCACGCGGTTATATTACTGCGGGTGTGCCAGCGATCGTGGTGTCGCTCTGGCCCGTCAGTGATCAGGCAACCATGCACTTAATGGCGTCCTTTTATCAGGAACTGTTGACCGGGGCGGACAAGGCCGCTGCGCTGCGTAGTGCGATGTTGACGACGCGCAAGAAATTTCCCAAAGCCAATGCTTGGGCACCGTTTACGATTTACGGGTATGCGAAATAAATGCGCGATCGGTGGGGTGGGCTGATCCCGCTTCGCTTGTCTGACTTGTGCGTCTGCGATTCAGGCGTCACCTTGGGGATCCCGATAACGTCGCAATGTGCTGCAAGCCGTCTGCCAGAGTCAGGGGGGACAAGTATGAGGTGCCATCAATTGAAGACGATTGTCTTGTTGTCGTAGGTGATCGTTTTGTGCTGTAGCGCCTTTTCTAAGGCCGTCGCGAATACTTTCTTTTCGACATCGCGTCCGATGCGTTTCATGTGTTCTACTGAATCGCCCGGTTGAACTCTGACCACATCCTGTTCGATGATCGGTCCTTGATCGAGCGCCGGAATCACATAGTGTGATGTGGCTCCGATCAGTTTCACACCGCGCTCATAGGCCAATTCATATGGCTTGGCACCGACAAAACTGGGGAGGAACGAGTGATGAATGTTGACGATTGGGCAGCCTGCCCGCGCAATGAAATCTTTGGTCAGAATCTTCATGTACCGCGCCAATCCGATCAGGTCCGGGGCGTGTTGTTGAATGATCTTCAGTTGTTCCTCTTCGTGGCGAGCCGGATCCTTCCAAGTTTTGACATAGTAGAAAGGGATATCGTACCGATTGGCGTATTTTTCGATCGACGGACTATTGGCGATCAGAAAGCAGATTTCGGTATTGGGGTAATCGCCCGCCTCACATTTATTGACGGCCTCAATTAGCGTGTGTGGCTCTTTGGAGGAAAACAGCCCCAGTTTTTGGGGTTGGTCAAAAAAGTGGACACGAAACGACGCGTTTTCAAACAAATCGGCCACTGGTTGAAATCGCCTGGAAAAACTCTGGCCGTCCTGCCACGGATGGGCCTCCTGCCACTCCAGACGTGTGAAAAAATGAGCGGCGTCGGTGTATTCCTCAAACCGTGAAATTGACACTCCGTGGTCTTTGAAAAACTCAACCAGCGAAGCGATAATGCCCACTTGGTCAAGGCACTGAAAAAGGAGGCAGGAGGAACGTTCCATAGGATAGACGGAGATTGGTTTGTTTAAGGACAAAAAATGTATGCCCGGCATGGGCAGGACAACAGTAACGACTTCGATGACCGAAAAGGTTGCAGAAAACTAACGATCGTTCGTCCACATTGTAATCGCCGCTGGCTGATTTTTGTTCGCGCGTGTGTAGAAATACAGAAAGACATACTGCCTGTTGAATGAATCGACCACGTGCCAACTTGACTTACGCAGCGCGCCTGATGCCGGGTTGTCCGGTTAACATGCGATAGACTTCTTCAACTTGGTCGGTCAACAGGTGGGGATCAAATTGGCGAAACACAAACTGTTTCCCGTAGTGGCCCATGGCCTCCCGCCGATCTGGATCACGCGACAGTTCAATGATTGCATCAGCCAATGCCTCTGGGTTTTTGGGAGGCACAACCAGCCCGCTTTTTTGATGTTGGACGATTTCCGGCAGACCGCCGGTGTCCGCAGCGACCACCGGTGTGCCGGCGGCCAATGATTCCAAAGCCACCAGTCCCAGTGGTTCCTCGATCGACGGAACCACAGTCAGCTCAAAAGCGGCCATGAAGTCCTGAACGTTGGTCCGCAGCCCGCACCACTTCACCCGACGGTACAACCCGTGTTTCAGCAAAATGGAACGCAGCTGTTTGACATAAGATTCTTCCCGGGCAAATCGTCCTACCAACGCTAGGCGAAAGTTCGGGATCTCGTCACATAGCCGTTGGATCGCCCGAAACAGGTAAAGATGGCCCTTCCTGGCGACCACCTCTCCCACTAAACCCACCAAAAAATCGTCCGGTGTGTTTTGCAAGTGCCTTGCGGCGATCCGTACATCTTGCGGAGTAATTGTATTGAAGCGTTCGAGGTCGGTGAAACAGTAGATGGTCTTCATCTTCTGTGCGGAGACACGGTTGATCGTGCGCTGATAGCGGCTGGTGGCCTGAGAGTTGGCAATCACAAAATCATTGAATGTCCAGTGTAACTGAAACGATCGATTGTGTGCGGTGGCAATCACCGGGATGCCTGTGGCCATTTTCAACAACACACCAAACGCGTGAGCACGACTCATATGCGAATGTAACAGGTCGAAACGTTGGGTTTTTGTCCAGTCACGCACTCTCCCGATTTCGCCGGGGGTGCGGTTCATTTCACTGTGATAGATTTTCGCACCGGGAATATTCTGTCTTTCGATCCAGCCATTGGCGCGGCACAGAATCGTGACCTCATGCCCCCGGGCAATGAGGTGTTCAGACAGAAATTTGCAGTACGTCAGCGCGCCGTTTATGTTTCTGCCGGAGATAAGTTGCAGGATTTTCACAGAGCGTTTACCGGAATCGAAGTGAAATGGTGTGCGGTATTTTGACAACCATTCCGGATTGCGGCCATATCAATTTATGGATCAAACCACGTTGATTTCTGCAAATGTCTTCATCAACAATGCGTGGGCGTCGGCCGAGATTCCTTCAGTTGTCGATTCACGCGGCCCGGCAACATTTAACAACTCGATTCCGAACTTGACCATCCAAGTGTGAATATTGCCCACCTGACCAGCCATCCAGGCGGCGGCGTCCCCGTCATCGTGATCGGCAGATTGCATTTCAGCGATGTCGATCGCAAGGCACGGACGATTGTGCCGGCGGGCGAAACTGGCCGTCAACGCTGTCCCGCGCGTCATGCTGTCACGGAACAGGATCAGCGTCCCCTGTGAATCAATGACATTCTTTTCCGTTCGCACGACGTAATTGGCCGAACCTGTTTCAGTCAACTGATAGACCTTGGAGATGGGGCCATCTTCGGCACGTCGCCCGCGCGGGCACCAACCACCATGAGGAATCTCAAGGAAGATCGCCACATCCAAGGCCGCCCGATCGACGCCAGTTTGGCCACCAGAAACGATGCGGGCAATGGTTGGAGCAGGCATGGAATATCAGCATGACGAAGGAGCAAACTATTCCGGCAATAGTAACTCAATTCCGCCCCCAAGGGGAGTCAGGTGGTTGGCCGTTTCCGGAACGCGATACCGATTCAGTTCATGAATCTCCAAATATCGGGACGCTTGTCCCAGCCGCTGGCGGGCGATCCCAAATAGCGTGTCGCCGTCCCGGGTACGATAGAACCGACGATCGATTTCGGCGTCACGCAGTTCATCGGTTGGTGGCGCGCGTTCCCCTGTAGCAGGGCGCACGGTGTCAGACAGATCTGCCAGTGGGGGATCTGCCGGACAAAGGTCGGGCCACGCCTGTTTCAACTCCTCGATTGAAGCCATGTTTAGAACCGTACCGGTCGTCAAGGCATCCGATTGTGCAAATGTCTCGCGATTAAACGCATGCAGTGCCCGAAAATATCGTCCATCGCCGTATTCGTTTAACGCAATCGTCCAAAGGCTGTCGCCGGCACGTGTGGCGTACGTGCGGTTGCCGTTGGTGGGTATGGGGTGCGAAGCGTTTCCTGCTGTTTGGCCGGTGATTCGTTGGGGCACCCGTTTTGTCGCTGGAGTCGCTGAAAAAATTTTGAGGGAAGACTCTCCCACCGATGTCGATCCAAGTGCCGTTTCCGGTTCCATTTTTCGCTCTACGCTCGGTTCCATTTTCGATTCCGAGTGAGGGGGGAATTCAACATCCGACGGCTTGGCATCTGGTTGCTTGGTTTCTGGCCAGGAGAGAGATTCGACGTGGGTGCCGGGAATAAGCTGGGTAACTTTTGTGGATGCCTTTTTCTTTGCCCGGGCGAGGAGCGGTTGGAACCCACTGTCTGGTTTACGGCTTGGTTTACGGCCAAAATTTGACTTGAGTACAGGCACAGATGGTTGGCGCTGCGGCACTTCAAAGGCGTGTTTCACTTCAGCCGCAGTGTTGGGAGCCGGCACAAACAGCGATCTGTCCAATTCGCCTGATGTTTTGAGGATGTTATCGGACGTTGTCACCGGTGGCATGTAAGTCGCTTGAGCAACTCCGTTGTCCGACGATTCAGGTGCCAATGGTTTCGGTACGGGTGATTCAGATGCGGTGGCAAATTGCTGTAATGCGGACCGCAATCCTCCCTTATGCGGGGCTCCAATGCGCGTTTCAAGCCTTCGGTCGGTCTGGTACACGCGTTGTGCTTGATAAGGAGCGCCCCCGATCGATTCCGCCACGGGGATATCGCGTGCGATCTGATCGTAGCGACTGCTGCGACCGGTCAGGCGATAAAACGCAACGTAAACCAATACGCACAACAGCAGCCCGATAACGATTAAGCCAAATTGGGCTTCGCGCATCAGTTGAGCGTTTGAATTGGGGCGAAATGGATCTTGCATAATATATTGTTGATATGACGAATGCCTGCTCTGGAGCTTACATGGCTTTCGCCCGCAGAGAAATAGCGACTTTTCGCAGGGATAATTTAATTTACGGGCCGAAAGATTGGGGGCGAACGCAGAAAAGCCCGGACGATTACCCGTCATTGGGGCAGATTGGTATGCCAGTGCTGGGGGCGCTTGCTAGCGGGTAGTTTCTTCAACCGAGCTGCAATAGAACTGTCGGCTGTATAGCGAGAGTAGCGAAAGTGGTGGGATTGGTGCGTCGCACGGATCCCCTCAACAGCGGGAATAATCGTTACTGCGTCCTCCAAAATCAAAGTGCAGGACGTAACTTTTACGGCGAGAATTTCTATTTTCGACTATATTGCTCTCTTTATTAAACCAGCCGCGCATCCTCATTCTGGGCGGTGCACCATTTCAACGCCTCCCCTCATCAAAAAGAAGTCCGCTATCTCCAAGCCACTTGCGATCTCTGATGCAGAACCAACGACTCTATCGCGGTTGCTTGCGCGCCTTCCGTGGGCTCTATTTTGGGCGCTATCTGGACAAGCAGTTCTGAGCATCACACGTTTCTTCTCCAAAATTGTTGTGGGGGGAAAGTTTTCTGGCGAAGGTGCCACCGGGCTCGGCTCTAGCGCGGAACTTGGTTACTACGATGCCGCCTTTGGTGTAATGATGCTGATCGTTGGGCTGCATGAGGCGTTTGTTACGACGCCGTTGACATTTTTTCATCACAAAACAAAAACCACTGATGATCGCAAATTCGCCGGCAAGATGCTGATCATTTCTGCGCTGTTTGCGGTAATCGCGTTTGCCTGTTTGGGGGCAGTTTCAAGTTATCGCTACGTGACTGTCGTGGACAATCCGGGGCTATCCATCGCCATGCTCGCGCTAAGTGTGATGCTGCCGTTCCAGTTAATTCGCGAATTTGCACGTCGTTGGTTGCTGGCGGATATTCAGGTTCGACCGTCAGCCCTGATCGAGATCCTTTGTGCGGCATTGTTTGTGGTCTGTTTGTGCTTGCTGGTGCTGACCAACATGGTCAGTGCAGCTTCGGTATTTGCGGTGACCGCCATTGCCAACCTGATTTGCCTGGTAGCGTGGTGGTTAATCTACCGACAGTCATTCACCATGGGGTTGGATGGTGTCGGCGGACAGACAATGAAGAACTACCGATATGGAAAATGGATCGCCTGCGAGAACGTTTGTTCGGTGATGATGGTCTATTTTTCCCAATGGTTCCTGATCACAAAACTTGGCCCGGTTGGCGCGGGAGTTTATTCTGCGTGCATGACGATTGTCCTGCTGGCCAATCCGTTCATGCTTGGTGTGGCCAGCTATTTCGCGCCACGGGCAGCACAGGAATTCAACAATCACGGTTGGGGTGGGTTGTTGAAACTGCTGCTGGGGTACGCATTATTTGTCGGTGGCGTGCTGCTCTGCTTCTCGACGGTGCTCTACTTTCATGGTGATTCCCTGACGACCCTAGTTTTCGGTAGCGAATATGAGGCTTATTTCCAGAAGAATCTCGACGGGAAGAACGCCACGACTTTCCTAATGTCGATCGCAATGCCCTTTTTCGGTGTTAGTTTCCTGCTGACGTGTTGTCTGCTGGCGGCGGACGTTCCGATCTTCAGTTTCTACGCTGCCATCATTGGTCTGGTCGCCACAGTCGTCGTGAACTTTTCATTTGCCGATCCAACAGTGAACACGGCAGCGACCAGCTTTGTTGTCGGTGCCGTGGCCACCACGATTTCCCGGGCCGGTCTGGTTTGGTTGGCTCACCGTCACCAAACGCCCGCAGCGACCGCGTAAACATATGTTTCCTGTCTTCCCTTATCCTTCACAAGGTCGTGTTGCAATACCTTCAGCTGCGCCGGAATCAGTCCCAGTTGTTCGCTGGAATCGACGCCGCAGTGAGGACGTCTCCCCAATCGCTTTCTACTACTGGAAGAAAAACGACTGGCAGCTAGGACTTTACCATCCGTTGGCGACGCTGAGAGCGTCGGAGCGAAGCTGGCAGCATCGCCAACGGTAAGCTTTCAACTGCCGATCGCCAAAAGACTCGGTAGTGACATCTATTTGGTTGAATCCAAATACTTGCCTAACAGGGCGACCGTCTCGGGCGCGTTCAATGATGATTTGCCAAAACCCTGGACGGCTCCGGCAGCAACGGCGGCCTCTTGAGCTTCTGCGTAGTTCGACACGATCATGAGAGGAATGTCTGCGGTCGCATTGTCCGATTGGAGAGAAGCGAGCACATTCATCCCCGGGCTGCCATCGGCGTCCAGTAGTCGATTGACCAAGATCAGTGCAGGGTTGAGCTCACGTGCCATCGTCATTGCTTGGTCGTGCGAATGGGCACGATGAACGGTGACATCAAAGTGTTGTGTCAGCAAGCTGGAAATATTTGGGTGGTCAACGTTGCACTGACCAACGTCGATTACGTCTTTACTCATAGCACTGATCTTCAAGTTGTAGGTTGAATGGGAATGGCAGTGCGGAACGAATCGCCAACCTCAAAACACAGAGCGAAACGACTGCCTGTCGTTTGATATTAAACCAAAGGTTTCGAGAGTGAACCAGCCCGGCCTCATGAGTTTCACGGACTCGCGTTTCAGCTCCTTCTCCGGGAACCTGTAGTTTGAAACCTAGTTGTCCTGACGATGCAGCAGGGAAATGCCTACCCAGCACAGCCTTCAACAGTATGGCGACCTGAATCCCATCAGGATTTCCAGTTTTCCACAATTGGTGCGCCGGTTTGCTTCTGCCGCAGCACGATCGTTGTTCGTATCGCGTGCTATCGATCTACTTGACATGTCATTTGGGAAAAGTGCTTGTTTTACCGGCGTCGTGTCCGCCAATGTAACATCCCCTGTGCCAGACGGTTGAGCTTTCAGTTTTCATTCTTCGCAAAAAAAGCTTGACCGATCCGCCTCCTTGGTGTACTATAGGACCAGTGCACTAACTCACAGGCATTTACCCATGTTTTTTTCTATCAATATCAATAACGGAGTAGCGATCTATCAGCAGATCGTACGCCAAGTGAAATTTGCGATTGCAGAAGGGTCTTTACAGCCTGGGCAATTACTTCCTGGCGGTCGGTCGCTGAGTGTAGAACTGGCGATCAATCCCAACACGGTCGTGCGTGCTTACCAGCAATTGCAATCCGAAGGTGTACTCGAATCACTGCGTGGCCGCGGGATGGTGGTCTGTCAGGGGGCGGCCAAATTCTGTCGGCAAGAACGCAAGGCAATCATCACCGATGGCCTGAAAACGGTGCTGACCGAAGCGCTGCATGCCGGGCTTTCTCCAGAGGAAATTGAGGATTTGGTTCTCAAGCAGCTGAAGAAACTGGGGCCAAAGATCAACACCGTGGCAACGGAATCTCCATCGGAACCAGCAGAGTAACTTTTACAGAAAGTCACTTGGTCCAATGGTAATGAATTAAAGAGAAATGAAACAAAATAAGAGAGCCCCGCATGAATGATTGCATTGAAGTCGCAGGTTTGGCGATGCACTTTCGAGGTTGCCAAGCCTTACGGAAAGTTGATTTAGCGATTCCACGCGGATCCGTGTGCGCATTGCTTGGTGAAAATGGCGCGGGCAAGACTACCTTGATTCGAATCTTGACCGGTTTCCAACGCCCTACCAGCGGCAGCGTGCGTGTTTTAGGCCTTGATCCGGTACGCGACGCGTTGGCCATTCGCCGCCGCATTGGGTACGTCTCCGATACACCGGCCCTCTATCAATGGATGCGGATCGATGAGATTGGGAGTTTTGCATCAGCCTTTTATCCGGCGGGCTACTTGGACAATTATCACGAATTAATCACCCGCTACGAATTGCCCGCGCACCGCAAGATCAAACATTTGAGCAAGGGCCAGCGAGCCAAAGTCGCGCTGGCCTTGGCCGTATCCAACGATCCGGAGTTGTTGATTCTGGACGAACCCACTTCCGGGTTGGACCCGTTGGTGCGTCGCGCGTTTCTCGAAAGCATGGTGGAACGTGCGGCAAGGGGCCGGACGGTGCTCCTTTCCAGCCACCAAATATCTGAGATCGAACGTGTGGCTGACCGGATGGCCATCATCCATGATGGCCAAGTGCACTTGAACGGAGTGCTGGCTGACATGCGAAACGAAGTTGTGGAGGTGACTTTTTCGGTGACCGATCCCTTGGCCGTATTACCCGTGCTCGACGCCCCCGGGGAAGTTCTCAGCGAGCAAAAATCCGGGCGGCAGGTGCGTTGGATCGCGCGGGATAGAGATAACTCTATCGAAAAAAAGATTCTCCAATGGCCGGGAGTACACAGCGTTCGATCCCGGCCGGCAAGTTTGGAAGAATTGTTTGTGGCATGTACACATGGCCAAAAATTGGATTCCGGGCAAGCGGCAGGGGCCTTGGGAACATCGCGCGTGTCGGATGATGACTCGCAACGTATCGATTATCAGATTTCCTAAACCAAATGTGGAAACGAAATGAGTACGTCTCACTCAAGTCAGCCAACCTTCGATCGCATCGATGGTTCTGAACGAACTGTAACTACGCCGGAGGCAGGCCAACTTCAATCGTACTGGCCATGGTTGCTGTTCAAGGAAGCCAAGCAACTCGCTCCGTTATTGATCGCGCTGGCGGCGTGTGGTTTCGTTTTGCATTTGTTGGGCACGTTTGGCTTTCAACAGGGACAAACTCCGATACATGGTGTCGCGCTGATCATGATCCCGTTTTTATTTGCCATCGGTGCCGGCCCGATGCTGGTCAGCCAAGAGAAAGAGCAACGTACGTTGGGCTGGATTGGATCGCTGCCCATTCATCCACGATCGATCGTGTGCTCTAAATGGGTCGTCTGCACTCTGGGATTGGCGCTGTCCTGGATTATTAGCGTCGCATTGGCTTGGTTCTTGGCACCAATGCCCATGAGCGAAATCGATTTATTCCCGTGGATTGGCGGGACATTTGCTTTACTGTGTATTGGTTTCGCGTTGACTTGGGTATTGCCGACGGCCGTTTCCTCATTGATTGCACTGGCGGTGGTCAGCTGCGTGATGGCGACCTTGGTTAATGCGATCCTACCTAAGCTTTGGATTTTGGTTCCATTTAGTTTGTCAGTCGCTGCGGCAGCCGTTTATTTCGGACAACGATCGTTCGTCTGCGGTGGGGCAACTGCCTCAATTTTCTTCCGGTCAGGTTTGAGTAGACGGCGTGTGCAACACGATCGTTCTTCTCTTTGGACTCTGAGTCCAGCGTCGAGTTTGATTTGGCAAATCAGCAGGCAAAACACTTGGTTGTGGAGTGGGCTGTTGTTGGTCGCCATTTTGTCCGGATGCTTGTTTCTGCTCTACACCTTTAACAAACCCACAACGGCGGATGTGTTTCTTGCGACACTGCTACCGCTTGGTTTGATTTTTAGCTGGTTGGGAGCATCGGTGTTTGGCAGTGATGCTTACCGCCAACGCATCAACTTTCTGGCTCAGCGCGGCGTGGCCCCGGGGTTGATCTGGTGGACGCGCATGATTCTTCCAATCGGCAGTGTGTGTCTCGGTCTAGTTGTTCTCACTTTGTTGAATTGGTGGCCCGCCGAGGACGGCTTATCTACCGTTGACGTAAGGCATTTGTCCATCCCGGTGTTGATGGTCGGCGTGCTTTTGGTATTTGCGTTCACTCAGTGGTTTTCTCAGTGGACGCGCAGCGCGCTGATCGGTTTTTGTGTGGCGCCGGCGGTGGCCGCGCTGACCATCGGCTACCAAAGCTTTGTGATTGAGTTTCTGCGGGCACCGTGGTGGATTCTGTTACCTTCGGTTGCCGTGGCGATGTTGGCGACCCGGGTCATGCTGCGGCCTTGGATGGATGGTCGATTCGACTGGCGATATTGGGCTGCCCACAGTGGGCTGTTGCTGGTGGCGTTGGTGGGTCCATTGACTCCGTTTTTGTACACTTGGGCTACCTATCCCGACATGGCGGCGACGATGAAGCGCTCATTGAAAGCCGAAGTCGATGGGTACCAACGGTCACCACGGCCCGGCATCGTGGACTTGATCAGCAACCGTGTTGGTGTGGCAACCGACGATGCTACGGCAGTGCCGCCCAAAGCTATTGCAACTCTCATTGGCGAGAGGCTGGACGCGATGGAGCAGGAGCTATCCTCGATCGACGGCCCCGTTGCAATACCGGGCAACAAGATCGCGGTCTCGTCGGTTGAGTTAATGTCACTGCGTATCGATGCCATGATGGATTCAGAAAATTCCAGCGCGCGCGACCAAGCGGATCGGCTGCGCTATCAACGCACGATGGTTCTGCTGGACAATCTATGTCGTCACCTGAGGCTGGCTGAAAGATTACAAGAGCAAGGCTATGCGGACGTGATTGAGCGCTGGTTGGTAGGTGAGTTAAACCGGCCCGGGAGGCGGGAGATTTTTACCGAGCAACAGTATGCCCATATCGTAATCCGTTTGGCCGACCAAGACGCGCGTCATCAAGCCCGTCGCCGAGCGGTTGTGATGGCTTGGGATGAATCGACCACTCAACACGACCATCAGTTCAAAAACATGGTGAAAACAGACGAACGAACTCTGCGCGCTCCCCAATGGTTGGTCACTCAACGGGACGCGGCGACGGCGGCGGCAAGCCTCCTGCACCATTTGGAATCATTAATTCCCAGGCCGCTCACCTATCCGGGGCAACTGGACCGCGTTGGCTTGGGGGTGGTGCCGGAGCTAGGACTGCTCTGGCACCGACCATGGGAAAGCAAGGCCAAGCAGTTGGCAGAATCTTTGAGATCAACGCCTGCAACGAAAGTCAACGATGATAAGTGAAGATCTAACATCTGGTCGCGATTTGAAACCTGCACACTTTAGCTTGCGACTCTTTAGGAATAAGTACGCTTGGCTGGCGATGACGCCGTTTGTTGTGTTGCTGCTGGTCGTCACGTATCGAGGTGTTCAAGAGTTGCGGGCGAACCAAGCTATCAAGCAACAGATTGCCCAGTGGGACAAAGAGCAAGTTCCTTATGACAATGACTCCATGCAAGCGCACCACCTGAAACGAACCTTTCCGGCGGGCTACGCTGATTGGGCCAAAGTTCTTCGGTTGACCGAATGGGGATCGCGAACCGAATCCTATCATCGAATTCCCTACGTAGGCTACGAAGCGGAGCCTCCAGAAGTCTTGGTCCCCAACGACAAGAACAATCAATGGACCGACGACGCGCTGGTGGCCGGCTATTTGGAGGAAATGCAGCCCGTGATTGACCTTGTCGAGCAAGCCAGCACCTATCCCACCCCGGTGCGGTTCCCAATGCACTTTCAGGGATTTAACACTATGTTGCCACACATTCAGAACGCTCGATCAGTCGCGCGGATACTGTCGCTCGATTGTGAGTACGCTTATTCACATGGCGAGACACGGCGGGCGCTGCGGGATTTATCATTGACGCGATCAACAGTAGACGCCTTTGACAGTCGCCATTGCCTTGTTTCATTGTTGGTCAGCAATGCGGTGCGTGAGATACGGTTTCGTTCGATTCGTCGCACTCTGGTTCACTGTATATGGGATGAATCGCAATTGGTGGCGTTGCGAGAGTCACTGTCAGGTAGCGAGGATATTGCGGAACCGTCCCGAGAAGCCATCGTGAACGAACGCGCTTTAGCGCTGGCCAGTCTTAGCGATTTAACCTCTCTTGAGCAACTTTATGATTCAATGGGTGAAAAAAACCGAGTTGCAGGCAAAACGGTCATGCCTTCGGATGTACAGTTGTTGCTTGAATACTACAACGACATCTTGAAGTCATCAGACGATTCGGTACTCCAGTGGAAGAAACGGGCTGAGGATTTGGAACATAGCTTCGACACCAACCATTCGAGTTCGATTGCCAGCTTGCTCTACCCTGCAACCTCTCAGTTCATCACAAGTGAAATCGCAGGGGAGGAACGCCGGCGATGGACGCTGACAGCGGTGGTGTTGCGACAGTACCACCAACAGCGCGGCAGTTGGCCCAAGCAATTGTCAGATTTAGAGTCCCTTGGATTGGTCTTTGCCGATTACTCCAACGTACATGGCGAGATCTTCGGCTACGAAGTTGATGGCGACTCAGCCTGGCTGTGGAAGAGCGACCCAAATAACAACGGAGCAGGCCGCGTAAGTTCGACTCGTCCAACTGAGAAGGAAGAAGGAGAATCTCTGGATGCTTACTTGCTTGAACTGCACGCTTCATAGCGATGTGATTTAGGCGATTGTCAGTTGAAAGCTTACCGCTGGCGATGCTGCCAGCTTCACTCCGACGCTGGCAGCGTCGCCTCTTTCGTCTTGCGTTTTTTCTTTTTTGATTTTTGGATTCGTCGCTCCAGCATGCGTTGACCGACCTGCCGTTGGTTTCCAACTTCTTTCTCAATCCGGACGATCTCCTGCATCATGCGATTGACGCGATCAGCCTCTTGATCGGCAAGATTAATTTTTTCACCGGGGTCATTCTCCAAATGAAACAGTTCCGTCAGGTCCTCGTCAATCCAGCTGATCAGTTTGTATGGGCCATCAATGAGTGCTAGAGCGCGCGTGTCGCCAGTGCTGTCAGGTCTCGCCATCCACTTGTACCAGAACAGTGGCGGACGATGATACGATTCTCCCTTAAGTGCCCGGACGAAACTGACGCCATCGATATGCTGTTGTGGTCGCGGCGGCGCACCGGCTATTTCCAACATCGTGGGGTATAAATCTGTGCCTGTAACTTGCACCTTCGACACCGCGCCACCGGAAACCGCATTTGGCCATTTCACGATTAAGGGAACCCGGGTTCCGCCTTCGAAGATCGAACCCTTGCCTTGACGGAATGGTTGATTCGTTGTCGCTAGAGGTCGTCGGTTGTTTTCGCCGCGCGTTGCCAGTCCGCCGTGATCGGAGGTGACGACAATCACAGTGTTGTCATCGATGCCGGCGGCCTCAACTGCCGCCAGCAAACGGCCAAAATTGGTATCAGTATTTTCGACCATTCCCGCGTAGGTCGGATTATTTTGGAGCGTCTTGCTAAACCCGTGCCGATCTTTGAGCAAATCCGCATCGTCTTTCTTACCGCCAACCTCGACGCCCGCTTTGCGTAGTTTCCTGCGGTACTTTTGTACCAGTTCGTCCGGAGCTTCAAAGGGTGTGTGAACCGCATAGTGGGCGACCACCATTAGGAAGGGCTTGCCGTGGTTCTGCCTGACGTACTCGATCGCTTTGTCGGTCAGGCGATCATTAAGATAGTCTCCCTCTTTACCGCCGACCGGGTTGTCCACGTAGTTTCCTTTTTCTACCTCGAACGGATAGAAATAGGATCCCGTGGCTCCAGCGGATCCTGAATGGATTACGGTGTCAAATCCTTGATCGCCCGGTCCGCCGCCTTTTTTTCCAAGATGCCATTTGCCAATGTAGCAGGTCTGATAGCCGTGTTCCCGAAAGGCCTCGCCGAAGGTAACTTCGGAAAGTGGAAGGTGATGTTCGGATTTGTTTTGCCGCGCTGCATACTCGACGCGACATGGGTATTTACCAGATAGCAGGCCGGTGCGTGACGAGACACATCGCGCGTACGCTGAATAAGCATTGGTAAACCTCACTCCCTCGGCAGCAAGTTGATCCATGTGGGGTGTCTCGTAGAGAGGGCTGCCGTAGCAAGACAGATCACGTTGACCAAAATCGTCCACTAGGAACAGGACAATGTTTGGCTGCTGCGTCTTGGTAGTCACCGTTGCGTCGTTTGCCGCGAGTAACGCGATTGGTGATTGAGAAAACGTTGCCCAAACGACGCATAGGAGAATAAGTTGTTTCATCGTGCCGTACAGAAAAAGTGGGTGGAGAGATGGGAATCACTTGGCATTGGTTGGGGGAACTCCCAACGCCATCCCAAGTACTATTGTATATTTTCCCCTGGTATGCGACCACTGATCTTCATGTCGAGGAAGTTGAAAATCCAAATTCTTCGGCGGGAGCCGTCGGCGACCCGTTTGGCTCAATTCTGGTAACATCCGACGATTCCTATGTGATCGCTGCCGCGATATCCAATGATGTCTCTCTCAATGTACTCTCCAACAGTCTTTAATCGGTTGTGTCAGTGAAAAGTCCCTGCACAGAGGTTGGTGATTTTAATGGGTTCGGTAACCCCGAACCTTCTACAATGACATTGCTAACCCTGTGTGCTATTGGAGCACTGCGACATCGGCGGGAAATTTTTTGCTAAACAAGCCTCGATGGGGAGTAAGCACAATCATGGGATTTCTTTCCGTTAGTATGCGTATCTGAAGCATCTAAAGTTCGAACGCATTGGCGGGCTCGCCGCCGGCGATGGTCCCCAAGGCTCCCCATGGTCCGTAGGGGCTGGAAACGTTGGCTTTCATTTGGTCGATTGTGGGTGTGGGGGCGGAAAGGTTCCCCGTGTTGATCTCGGTACCAATACTGTGCGTGGAGCCGTCGGCAAGTACGCAACTGACGGTTTCCGGGTGCGGTCCGCCAGCACTGTATAGACCGTCCGCTCCAGTAGGACCGCCCACTGATGCACTGGGACTGCCTGGTGGAAGGATGGTGTTAAACAGCGATGGTCCCGCTGCTCCATCGCTCCAGCGACTACCCCGTCCAAAGGGACTTAGTTCTGTACCCTGTGTCCATGCTCCCGATTCATCGATCAAGTTCAGAACATCGACCGGTTCCTCCAGCACTTTATTTGAGACCCGAATCGCATACCGGGGGAGAACGCGAATGGGTTGGGATCGGCCAATCTCACACAGCATCACGGTGTTGCTGCAGCCGTCCTCGATATCGACTATTTGGGTTTTGCTTTGTCTGGCAAAAACGCCCCGGCTGACTCCGGTTTGATTAAGCCCGCGCGCTTGATCGCCGACCGAAAACGCGTAGTGAGCAACCGCAAATTTGGCGTCCGCATCGGCCGGACCGGTGCTGGGGCACTCGAAAAATGGGACCTCGGTTTTCCAGGGATCGTAGTTTTCCATCCATGGCGCTGGCATTGGCGGAAAGGACTGGCCGTGGAACATGGCAGGCTGTGAGATTTGCTGGTAGATGCTCTCCAATTCAAGGAACGGCAATAACGAGACCCACCCGCTGATTCTGCCTGATTGATCGAGTGATTCGCCTCCGAAAGCGGAGGGGAAATTTCCGTGTGCCAATTCGTAATTGTGACACGCTAACCCGAGTTGCTTAAGATTGTTCAAGCACTCGGTTCTCCGGGCTGCCTCACGGACCCGGCGCGTCGCCGGCAAAAACATCCCGATCAGAATACCGATGATTGCGATCACCACCAACAGCTCCAGTAATGTAAACGCACGCTTGACGGTTTGTCGTTTGTTGTTTTGTACTTCTTTCATCCGGGGCTCCTTGTGAGGTGTTTTCAGATTACTTCCGGGGCGTTCCGCGCCCATGTTCGGGAACGTAGATTGAAGGTACCAAAACGGTGCTGCCAGATACGTTGGACTTCGAAAACTGCCAGCGGCAAAGTCCAGCTGATCCACGCACTGAAGGGATAGGTCACTTGCGAATCAAGGTTCAGGCTGATCGCGGCTCCCTGCATCAGTCGCAGCAGAATTGGCGAACATAGCATTAAAAAACAGCGCATCGCCCACAAACGGTGAGTCATAAAGTCTCGTTGCCGGGCGAACCATGCTGCCGCGATGATCGTAAATCCAACTCCCACGGACAGCAGGAAGAACGCCAGCCCGGCCACGTTCCCGGTATTTGCTTGAGTGCTCATCACGATCCCCGAAGGCATCAGCAGAAACACGATCAACGCAAACTGTATTTTTCCCAAGGGCCGATGCCAGTGAGCAAATCGTTTCAGGAATTTTACGTCTTGGCCAGAGAGCATCAGAAAAACGGCGATCAGCAGAACGAACGGTCCAACGGTGATATGCAGATAGAATGCGGCAGAATAAAGCCCCCAGAAAAAGGGTTCCCGGTCAACCAGAAATCCATCGGTGAAATCAGGTGGAAAGTAGCGGTGATACTCGTAGACAATCAGGCACATCACCCGCGCGAACAGCAGCAATAGCAGGATCCACATCGCGTTGAGTAACCGACGCAGTCGGGCATCGCGCGAACGTTCCCTGCGGTTGGCCGGAGCGTTCTGAGGATTGCCGACAGTGCAGGACAATGATTCACCATGGGGTGGGAAGAGATTGCCGAATCAATCTTTCATACCCAATGGTGCGGCGATAGGTTTGGAATCGTTTTCATTTTTTAGGGAAAAATCGCCGATGTTCGCGACTGGCAACGAATTCAGCCGCGCCCACCTAGACCGCCCACATGGATAGACCGCCCTTGGTCGTTGTCGATCCGTGTTCACGATAAACCTGACTTGATCAAGCCTCATCGTATCCGATTGATGCATAGCTTGTCAGTTTTGCCTTGCCAGTAGCAGTCGGTTTTACATCATCACCATCCAGAGAAGACGGAACCTAGTGGGTGGTTAGATAAGTAAAAATCTCAACAAAGAATTTGGGGCTTTAGCGATCACACCGCCGCGTTGGTATTGCGATAGTACCATCGACCTGAATAAATATCTGATATTCTTGAGGCTCACGATAGGTCATTGTGGCCTAATGGTCTTGCACTCGGCGATCCCGATGCAGTGGAAGCCTACCTTTTTCCGGCCTTCCAGGCGAGAAAAATTCTGCTGACCTCTCACGGATTTAAACTGATACAATGGCACCGTGCAAATGCCGTCGGTACACCCGCGCTGGTGCCATTTTAATGGGATGAGAGAGACTCCAATGAAAACAAGCCACAAAACCGTTTCGCCTGTCATACTGGTGCTGATTGTTGTTTTTTCACCGGCAATCACCTATCTCCATGCGCAGGACTGGCCACAGTGGCGTGGAGTCGATCGTAAGGGCGTGCTGGCTACGACGGGGCTGTTGGAGAAATTTGACAAACTAACAACGCAGTGGAAGCGGCCTATTTCCGGCGGTTATTGCGGGCCAACGGTCGCTGATGGCCGTGTCTACGTCATGGATCGTGTTGCAAAACCGACCCAAATGGAGCGCATCCATTGTTTCGATGAAAAATCAGGCCAGCCGCTGTGGAGCCATTCCTATGACTGTACGTACACGGGCGTTGGCTATGTTGCGGGGCCACGCGCATCGGTGACTATCGAAGATGGCCGGGCCTATGCAATCGGGACGATGGGAAACGCTCATTGCTTTGACGCGCGGACTGGGGATGTTCTCTGGAAGAAGGATTTCAATGCGGATTACAAGATCACGGACTCCAAACGGATGCCGATTTGGGGGATCGCAAGCAGCCCGCTGGTTTATGACAATCTCGTGATCTACCACATCGGCGCAAAAAATGCCTGTGTTATCGCACTGGATAAACTCAGCGGCAAAGTCGTCTGGGAATCGCTCAAGGACCGCGGGCAATATTCAGCTCCCGTCCTAGTCCAGCAAAACGGCAATGATGTGATTGTGGTGTGGACCGGCGATTCTGTGGCCGGATTGAATCCGAAATCTGGCGAACCTCATTGGCGGTACGAATTCACGCCAATCAACATGCCGATCGGGATTGCCACGCCGATCGTCAGTGATCAGATGATCTTTTGCACCTCATTCTATGATGGCGCCCTGATGTTGAAGATGAAACCGGATTCGATGGATGTCGAGGAAGTTTGGTCTGCACGGGGAGACAATGAACGGGTGACGCAAGCCCTCCATTCGATTATCAGCACGCCGATCTGGATTGAGGATCACATTTATGGCGTCGATAGTTACGGCGAATTGCGTTGCTTGGAGGCCAGAACAGGGCGACGCGTTTGGGAGTCGCTGGAGGCGGTTCCCAAAGCGCGATGGAGCACGATCCACTTCGTTCGTAGCGGCCCAACAGGCAACCGGGTCTGGATGTTTACCGAACGTGGGGACCTTGTTTTGGGGGAGCTGACCCCCGAAGGATATACGGAGATCAGTCGCGCCCACATCATCGAACCGACCAAGCCGCAACTAAATCGGCGCGGCGGTGTCTGCTGGTCTCATCCAGCTTGGGCCAACGGGTCGATCGTTGTCCGCAGCGACCGCTTTATCAAACGCATCTCACTCAAGATCCAGGAATGATCGTTCTCCGATTCGGTGTCGATGCGCTCGCGCTGGTAAGAGAAAATGGCAAACCGGTGGCCACCGTTAGGGCACAAAACCTTCGGAAGAACCTTTTTTTCAGGAGTGCTGCATGGCAGCTATAATTACTGTTCTGCAATCGCCTTATAAGCAATAAGTGAATTTTCAGTTCGGCCTGCCACACTGCGGTGCTGTGCGAAGACATAAGACAACCGATTCTGTTTCATTTTCCTTACGACAATATTCACTCTCTTCAGAATGTTGCCCTACGTCAAAATATCCCTGACCACTTTTCCATGCACGTCGGTGATCCGGTAATCACGGCCTTGAAAACGATACGTAAGTCGTTCGTGGTCAAATCCCAACAGATGCAGGATTGTGGCATTCAAATCGTGCACATGAACACCGTAACGGTCCTTGTCCACAATGTTGTAACACCAGTCGTCAGTTTCTCCGTAGCTGATACCGGGTTTTACACCGCCGCCGGCCATCCAGATCGAGAAGCAACGCGGATGGTGATCGCGTCCAAACCGCTCCGGGTTGCCCTGCTTGTAAACCGTGCGTCCGAATTCGCCGCCCCAGATCACCAGCGTGTCGTCCAGCATCCCGCGCTGTTTCAAATCCTGAATCAATGCTGACGATCCCTGATCCACTTCTTTCGCAATTGCCGGGTGACGACCGGGCAGATTCGAGTGATGATCCCAGCCACGATGATACAGCTGAATGAAACGCACGCCGCGTTCGGCCAAGCGTCTAGCCATCAGGCAGTTGGCGGCATGCGTGCCGGGAATTTTCGCGTCCTCACCGTATAACTTGAATGTCTCCTCGGTCTCGTCAGAGAAATCGGTCAGCTCGGGCGTCGAGATCTGCATGCGGTACGCCATTTCATAGGCTGCGATGCGGGTCTGGATTTCCGGATCACCAACACGATCAAAGTGCATTGAATTCATCCGCTCCAGACGGTCCAGCATCTGACGTTTTTGCTTCAGCGACGCGCCGGTTGGGTCCTGAAGATACAGCACCGGGTCACCGGCCCCGCGCAGCTTGACGCCCTGGTGGTTGGAGGGCAGAAACCCGCTGCCCCACAGGCGGGAATAGGTTGGCTGTGCCTCCGCGTCGGTATTTTTATCCAGCAACACCACGTACGCCGGCAGGTCCTCGGCCTCACTACCCAACCCGTACGTGCACCACGATCCAAGGCTGGGGCGTCCGGGTTGTTGATGACCGGTCTGGAAAAATGTAATCGCAGGATCGTGATTGATGGCTTCGGTAAACATGGATTTGATCACGCAAATATCATCGGCGATTTTTGCATGGTGCGGCAGCAGGTCGCTGATCCACTGGCCCGATTTTCCTCGTTGGGCAAATGGCGCGATCGACTTGGCTGCGGGAAATGCCTTTTGACCGGATGTCATCCCCGTCAGTCGCTGTTCACCGCGCACGCTGTCCGGCAGCTCCTGTCCGTCAAGTTTTTCCAATATCGGTTTGTAGTCAAACGTATCCATTTGACTGGGGGCACCGGACTGACACAGATAGATCACTCGTTTGGCTTTGGCGGGAAAGTGCGTCGGCCCCGCATTGCCCGGCCCGTAACCCGGTCCGTTATTGGTGGCCAGCGAATGAAAATCTTGCCCATTGAAATTCAGTGGCGTGCACGCTGCGGCGGACCGTGACGCCAGCAGGCTGCCCAACGCGGCCGCTCCGATGGAGCTGACGCCACGACGAAAAAAATGACGACGATTGATCTGAAGCTGGCGTTCAAAAAAAGGATTCATGATATTGTATTTCTGGTTGAAGTTGTTTTGGCTGGCGACATTACCCCTGCAAGCTGGCCGGGGCCGCGCTACTCACGTGTCACAAATTCGCTCAGGTTCAGCATCAGCCTTGCCACATCCATCATGGCAGCCAGTTGAATCGTGTCGAGGGACGGTGCAACTTCCGAATCGCCGACGGCCAACGCGTTTTTCGCCAGTTCAGGATCGGCCTGACAGGCTTTGAACCGCTCGTAATAGGCGTCATTGAGCAGCGTCAATTCGGCGTCGGTAGGCGAACGGCCAAGGGCGCGATTCATTCCCGTTTTAATTTGGGATTCCGTTCCGCCATCGGACTCCAACATACGTGTCGCCAACAGTCGGGCTGCTTCCACGAACTGTGGATCGTGTAGCATTACAAACGCCTGTAGCGGTGTGTTGGTGCGGGAACGCCGGACCTGGCAGTACTCTCGTGACGGTGCATCAAAAATCGCCATCGATGGGGGGGCAACCGATCGTTTCCAAAATGTATACACACTGCGACGATAAAGTTTTTGTCCCGAATCCTGTTCGTACTTTGATGAATATCCCGGCCGGTTGTTCACCTCCAGCCACAGTCCCCGGGGGTGATAGGGGAATACGCTAGGCCCGCCGATCGTTCTGTTTAACGCGCCACTGACCGACAACGCCGCATCACGAATCGATTCCGCATCAAGTCGAAAACGTGGACCTCGGGCCAGCAAGCGGTTTTCGGGGTCAACCGAAAATTGTTCGGCGGTCATCGCCGAATCCTGTTGGTAGGTCTGCGACATCATGATCTGTTTCAACAACCGTTTAACGTCCCAGCCATTCTCCCGGAAATCAACCGCCAGCCAGTCCAGCAAATCCGGATGCGTCGGTCGTGATCCTTGCAGGCCAAAATCCTCCGGTGTATCCACGATCCCTATGCCGAACAGTTGCTGCCAGTACCGATTGACGGTGACCCGGGCGGTCAACGGGTTTTGGTCCGACATCAGCCATTTGGCGAAACCAAGTCGGTCCTGCCGAAATTTTTCGTCGGCGGTATTGAGCCACTCAGGAACCAGTGGTTGGACTTCAGCTGCCGGTTTGTCGTACTCGCCGCGCTGGAGCACAAACGTTTTCCGCCGTTTTTCCTGATCGGCCATCACCATCGTGGCCGGCACACTGGCCATCACCGCGCGATACTTTCGTCGGGCGCGCTGCATACTTTCGAGCGCTTTTTTTAGTTTGGTGTTGCCATGCTTTCTGGCCAGCAATTCAGTGATTGCATCTCTTTCCGCATCCGAGTGTTGATCAACCGCTTTTTCCGCAGCGGCCAGCGCGAGTTTGACTTCTGCCGATGTTTCGCCGGCAAGCAGCGTGATTTTGAATCGTCCCAACTGGTGATGTTTATAGGGGCTGGCAAAATGCATACGCACTCTCACCTTACCGCTAGCGGCATCCCCAAAGGAGCTGGCTGCGGAGAAAACAGCATGATGATCGGTGCGGTGTTTGGGGATATTGCCGGCAACCGCCCAACCATTTTCATCCAGTTCCCCGTCGATGGCATAGGCCACCTCGTTACGGTTCTGTGAGTAGTCTGCTTCGGCATGAACCAGTTTTATGTTTTCGAATTCGTCTCTGCCGGCAGGTGCAAATGCGAGTTCGATTTCGGACATGACAAAGTTTGCGTTTTCACTGCGACTGACGCCACCCAACGGAAGTGACTTGTGCTTCAACACGTCCACGCGAATACTGTTGATAGGAGTCATTTTTGTTGCCAGCACGATATCGTAGACATCGGAATTTTCTTTCTTGCCCGAGACCAAGATACTATTGTCCTCTAGGACTTCCATCGTGGCTCCCCCGAGCGATTTTGCTGCGGGAACAGGCGTATCGACCTTCGCATTTGCCACTGAAAAATCTTTTAGCAGTTTCGTACGATCCACCTGCCAAGAACTGGCCAGGCGACGGAAGCCGGTTTCGGCAATCTCAACGTCAGCTTTCGCCTTACTGACAGTTTTGGTTTGCATGGGCGACGGAATACGAGCCTTGGGCTCAAACCCGTTAAAGCCTTTCTCGGGCACGTTGTTGAAGAACGCGGTGAGCTGAAAAAAATCTTTTTGCGACAGTGGGTCGTATTTATGATCGTGGCAGCGCGCACACTGAACCGTCAAACCCATCCAGACCGTTCCTGCGGTGACGGTGCGGTCAATCACATATTCAGTCCGGTATTCCTCGTCAATGATGCCGCCTTCAACGGTGATCGGATGGTTGCGACAGAAACCCGTCGCCAGTCGTTGCTGCTCGGTTCCGTCTGGCAGCAGATCGCCAGCCAGTTGTTCGACAGAAAATTGATCGAACGGCTGATTGTTGTTGAAAGCGTTGATCACCCAATCACGCCATGCCCACTGGTCGCGTTTGAAGTCATACTGATAACCGTTACTGTCTGCGTACCGCGATGCATCAAGCCACAGTCTGGCCTGATGTTCGCCGTAATGGGGGGATTCCATCAAATGGTCAAGCGCACCGGACCAGGCATTCTGATCGGGGCTGGAGTCAGCAACAAAGGTCTGAACCTGTTCCGGTGTGGGCGGCAATCCCGTCAGGTCAAACGAGGCACGGCGCAGTCGCGTCGCGCGGTCAGCAATTTTTGCTATGGTCATCCCCTTGTTCGTCAGCTTCCGCTGAACGAACGCGTCAACAGGATGCACGTTGTCCCCCTGCTCTATCGGCTTTGGCACATCTGGCTTGACCGGATTTTCAAATGCCCAGTGCCCTTCGTATTTTGCCCCCTGGTTGATCCATTTTCGAAACAGGTCAATCTGGTCAGGCGTCAATGGTGTTTTGTGACTCTTGGGGGTCGGCATTCTGTAGTCATCGTCGGTGCTGCTCATGCGCGCAATAATCGCGCTGCGATCGGCATCGCCGGGCACGATCGAAGACTCTGTGGCGTCCTCAAATGTATCCAGCCTCAACCCCGCCTGCCGCGCGGCCTCGTCTGGACCGTGGCACAAATAACATCGATCCGAAAGTAGTGGCTGGATGTCGCGACCAAAATCCACCAACTGTTGGTCGGCCGGCGCTGATGCAGCCTGCCGTGATTTCTGTTGAGGCGTGTCGGCTGGTACAGTCACCGCCGCGACCGCGATCAGGGGCATGGCCCGGAAAATCATTTGAAGTTGTGCAATTAAGACATATCTCATAGAAGCAACACCGGCAGCGGAGGCTGGGAATTCTGTGGGAGGACCCACTCAATCAACTATATATTACTGACAATTTCCGTTTGAGTCGTGGGCATTACTCCGTCGGTCGGTCACGAAACAGCATTCTTTATTGATCGACCGGACCAAATAATTTGAAAAGGACCGCAAATCCTGTACGGCAGTCTTCAACAATTCAATTTTCAGAGGCTTCTTCGAAAGTTAAAAAATGACCGTCCATTTCACATTCTGCGCGAAACTTGTTGGAAGACCGATCGTTCGATTGTTTCTATGTCGGGCATAGTTGCGTCGATCGCGGGGAAAAGTCTGAAAGTTCTTTCAACAGCGGTTCTACATTGTTTTAAATTGGAACACTTTGAAGCAGAATAGAGAATTGTCTCTCAATAGAGAATTGTCTCTCCCGAGATTTATTCGTCCGAGATTTTTTCATCCCCATATCTACCGAGGCAGTCCATGTTGACCAGAAGCTTTATTGTCGTGTGCGCCGCGCTTGCGACCGGCTTTATCTCAGCTCCTTTCACGATCGCACAAACGGATCAGGCGATCGACAGGACCGCACCGCATCCGGCGGTTGCTCCAGCGGTCAAGGAGATTGACGCGGTGGTCGATGCCGGCCCATTCCAGTCCAACTGGAAATCGTTGGAGGGGTATGAGATTCCGCAATGGTACAAGAACGCCAAATTCGGCATCTTTATCCACTGGGGCGCGTACAGCGTGCCGGCCTTCGGCAGCGAATGGTACCCGCGCCAGATGTACATCGATCGCGATCGCCGGGGCGACAACTTCTTCCAACATCATGCTCAACAGCACGGATCGCAAAAAGAGTTTGGTTACAAGGATTTTATTCCGCAATTCAAGGCACAGAATTTTGATGCGCAACGTTGGGCAAAACTGTTTAAGGATACAGGTGCCCGGTACGTGATTCCGGTGGCCGAACATCACGATGGATTCCCCATGTACGACTGTGCCTACACGCGCTGGGACGCAACCGAAATGGGGCCCAAACGCGATATCATTCAGGAACTGGCAACGGCGGTTCGCGCACAGGGCATGAAGTTCGGCGTCAGCAGTCACCGTGCGTTTAATTGGATGTTCTACGTGCGCGACAAGGATTTTGACAACGTCGATCCGCAATATGCCGACCTGTACGGCCGGGCAATGCCGTTTCTTTTTGGCCCCGACGCGTGGGACTACCAAAAATCATTCCCACCGCAAGATGATCAGTTCAAAGACGACTGGTTGGCAAGATCTTGCGAACTGGTGGACAAGTATCAGCCGGATGTATTCTGGTTTGATTTTGGAATTGCTCCGGATCGTTCATTAACTTACGACAAAAATCACTTTGCCGAACATCTTCAGCGATTTAGCGCCTACTACTACAACCAGTCAAAAAAATGGGGCAAAGGAATAGGCATCATCAACTACAAATGGAATGCCTATCCCGAAGGGGCCGCCGTGCTGGATAAAGAGCGTTCGAAGATGGCCAAAATTCGCCGGCCGTTCTGGCAAACGGACACCGCCGTCAGCGCCAGTTCATGGGGATATACCCAAAACCAGCGTTACAAAACTGCCGACCGGCTGGTGGACGACCTAGTTGACATCGTCAGTAAAAACGGATGCCTGCTGCTGAATGTCGGCCCGCGACCGGACGGCACGATCCCTGAAGAAGACCAGGCGATTCTCAAGGGGATCGGAGCTTGGTTGAAGATCAATGGCGAAGCGATCTACGACACCACCTACTGGAAGACCTTTGGCGAAGGCCCGACGGGAGTGTCAACCGGGCATGTGGCGGAGAGTAAAGACAAACCATTTACCGCAGAAGACTTACGTTTCACCTTCAAAAACGAGTCACTGTATGTCACTGGCCTGGCGTGGCCTGCCAACGACAGCGTCACGGTCAAATCACTTGCAGAAGGCTCCGCACACTATCCGGAGGAAATCGAATCGGTGTCCTTGCTGGGGTCAAGTGAGCAACTCGACTGGTCGCGCGGCGCGGACGGGTTGACCGTTAAACTCCCCAAGGCTCACCCTTCGGAATACGCGTATGTGCTGAAGGTGCGACCGAAGCCTCCGAAGTTTGGTGACGGAAAACCCGTTCCTCCGACCGGTTACAAATGGGTCAAAAATGAAGCGTACTCCGATGAGTTCAATGGCACGGAACTCGATTCGACCAAGTGGCACGATCATTACCCGGGGTGGCCCGGCCGCGTTCCGGGAAAGTTCCTGCCGGAAAACGTCAGTGTCAAAGACGGCACGCTACAGATCAAGAGTGGCGTGCTGGATCCCCCCGAGGGCGAATTCAACATCGGCTGTGGTGCAATTCAGTCCAAAGCCAAAGACGCGCTCTATGGATATTACGAATGTCGCGTCAAAGCATCCAGCATTCGCACGTCCACCACATTCTGGCTGTTTTGCAAAGATGTCAAAGTTCCGGGAGGCAAGTTGCGACTGGAACTGGATATCCAGGAATGCATCGGGAACGCCACGCGCTGGCCGGGATTCAAGGAACAATTGCGCGGCAACACGCACGTGACATTTACGCCCGGCGATAATCCGCAGGGGGCAAAAAATGCCAAACGTGGCATGAGCGGCAATCTGAAATCGAAAGTCGATGAAGAATTTCACACCTACGGTTGCTGGTGGATCGATGCCAACACCATGAAGTTTTTTGCCGACGGCGAATATAAGTTTACCATTCGGCCTTCCACGGAACTGGATGAAACGCCCTTCGATCACCCCATGTTTCTGAATCTGGTTTGCGAGACCTACGAATGGGAGGTGCCGCCAGAAATTGAGGGGCTGAATGACGATTCAAAAAATACGACCTACTATGACTACGTGCGGTCATGGAAATTGGTCAAAGACAACGCGCACGTTTCTACAGCACCGCCTTCGAAGGTTTCTTCCACTTCAGCCGTGGCCTCAAATGTGGCGGATAACAAACCGCGACCAACCGGCAGCGGATTCCCTTTTGTGCTACCGAAGGAAAAACCCTCCCGCCCATTAAGTGCCGCGATGGAACGCAACTATGACGGCTATCCAGCACCGCGTCCTGAGTCGAACGATCTGTTTTCACAATTCAAATTCACAAAACTAAAGGGATTCGACTACCACGGCGGCGACGGCACCGTTTCGCGTCGCGATCCTTCCAAGGTCATCTTTGCCAATGGCAGGTACTACGTCTGGTACACCAAACGCGATACGCCGACACCGCCCCAAGGTGCGGCCGCTTCGACCGATACGATTCCGTCCAGCGACTGGGATCTGTGCGACATCTGGTACGCGACCAGCACCGACGGTTTCACCTGGAAAGAAGAGGGCGTTGCCGTGCCACGCCCCCCCAAGCCCCGTGTTGGTTGGCGGTCAGTATCTACCACCGATATCCTCCAGTGGAAGGGAAAGTACTACCTGTACTATCAGGGGTTTATGGAGGCCAGCGGGAAACGCGGGGATGACTGCCCGGTAGCCGTTTCGTGGTCGAATTCGCCTGATGGACCGTGGAAACCCCACGATAAAATTGTGATCCCCAACGGTGGAAAAGGGGATTGGGACCAGTACTCAATCCACGATCCCTATCCGCTGGTCTACAAGGGCAAAATTTATCTGTACTACAAATCGGATTTCGATGGCAGCCCCAACCTGATTCGTATGCAGGGGCTGGCCACCGCTGACCATCCACTGGGACCGTTCACGAAAAATGCACTTAATCCGGTGATTACTTCGGGCCATGAGACAACTTTGTTCCCCTACAAACAGGGAATCGCGGCGTTGGTCATTCGTGACGGCAATGAACACAATACGGTTCAGTTCGCCGAAGATGGTGTCAATTTCAAAATCGCATCGATCACAGGACTGATGCCCAATGCGGGCGGGCCCTTTATCGCCGATGCGTTTACCGACACCAAAGATGGACGCGGCATCACATGGGGAATCTCTCACTTCACCAATGCGACCACCTGGAAAGAAAACCACGCGATTCTTGCCCGGTTCGATTGCGACCTGAGCCAGGACGTTCACGATCCGGATATGAAACGGCATCACGTCTACCATCGTCCTGATGTCTATTTTCGTCAGGGCCTCAATGGCAAGCAACGCAAACGCGTCGAAGCTTCCGCAGCAAAAATGATCTCGGATTCCCTGCCAGCGGAAATTGCTCCCTCTCAGGCTTACTGGTACCACCGTTATAAGACTCAACCCAACGTGCCCGATCCCGCGAAGCAATTAATGAATACGGAAGCGGAGCCCGATTTGAAGGACGGATTTACAGACCTGTTCAACGGACATGACCTGACCGGATGGACCGCTTACGGAGGAAAGTGCAAGTTCGAAGTCAAAGACGGCGCGATCAAGGGAACGTGCGTTCCGGGTTCAAAAAGCACCTACCTGTGCACCGATCGCAGTGATTTCGGCGATTTTGTTTTCACTTGCGATCTCAAGTGGCTAATCGATGGAAACACGGGGGTCATGTTCCGCGCAAAAGTTCGCCCGCGCGACAAATCAAAACCCGACTCCAACAGAAACCGCGAAGTGTTTGGCCCACAGGCGGAGATGGAGGAATTTTCCAAAGGGCGTTTTTGGTCCGGAGGCATCTATGGGCAAAGCTGTGGCGGCTATTTTTATCCGTTGTGGTTAAAGGCCCATGTGGCGACACGCACCACACTGAAGCAGGAGGGCTGGAACCGATTGACGATCTCCGCCAGAGGCAACGAGATGCGGACTTGGGTTAACGGGGTGCCAATGGCAGTTTGGACCGACGACGGGACCTATGCCGACGGGTTCTTCGGCCTGCAAATCCATGCCGGGCGCCAGGGCACCGTATTATTTAAAAACATCCGGGTCAGGGAGTAATAGGGGGAGGAATCACTCCCGCTTGTGGCTGATTGTTGTCGTTGGCCCCGGAGAGCCCCGGCATTTAATATTGGGTCAATATTGGGTCAAGGTTTTGGAATCCTCCCGGAGTCTTGTGGCTCAAGATTGCCGACGTGAATTGGTTTAAGCGTTGGTTTGTGACACGCACGGTGTCGTTTGACTACGACCCTCAGCATCTACCGCTGGTGAAATTACCTCCGCCAACGAAGGGGCTTGTCAAACCACGCCCGAAGCTCCGATTCCTTTGTGGGATAGTGCTCTGTCCCCAAACTGGTGCGGGTACTCCGTACCCGCCGCTGTACTGGCCACTAGGAGCGCCGGTGACGTAAGGCAAGGCTGTCCCGGGGGCATATTGCTGACCGTAGGCGGGAGGATAGTTGGCTGATTGCCACTGCGGTAATGCCTGCGGTGCGTATCGGTACCCCTCTTGATTCTGCCAGCTCCCCTGCTGTTGAACGCTCTGATAGCCGCTGGGTAACACGGCCTGCTTGAATGCAGTATGGGGTTCAAAGGGGCCGGTGGCACTGCATCCGGAAAAAACAAACGGCAGCAGCAGAAATACGATTCCAGCAGCGGTGGGCCTGAGCAAGGTGCACTTTTTTGCAAAAACGGATTGCAAAGGGGGGAAGACATTTCGCATTGGTAGTTTTTGTGGTGGTCGTTTTCGCGGTGGGGATGTTTGCTGCGGTAGGTTGTGCATCACGCGCCTTTCGGGGTGGTTGATGATGGGCCGCGTTGGTACGAACGTCCCGGCCAATTGTTCACGACAGTTAAACAATTGCGGGCAGAAAAAAACAATTGCCGGGCGCAGCGCAAGGAGCATGCGCGAATGATCAGCCAAAGCAGACGAACTTGAAAAACTGTCCCTGCCCCGTCAATCCGGCGCGACCGGAATATTTTTCCGCCGCTTTCACTCGTGCTGTCACAAACGACGAAGTAAGGGGTACTCCATCGTCATTGGTTGTTATTGAAACACCACCATGCGAGTCAATTTATCCATCGGCCCCGATTACGTTCTGTGGCAGGCGGGGAAGTTGAACATCCAGTCGCAGGTTTTTCAGAGTCAACCGCGCAAGCGGCAGTGCCTTGGCACTGCCTGCTTGCGACCCACTGTTTAAAAGTCTGTTCTTTGATATGCACGTCACTCCGGCAAAAACTCTACTCGGCAAACGCGATCAGGTCGTCTCCTATTGGAAGATTGGCCGGCCAGTTACCGCAGGCCACTGGTATCATATTTTTCGGGCCAAACCAAAATCACTTGGTCCCGACCACCCTTGGGACTATGTCATTAAACTGGTCAACCCGGATCTACCCCCGGCCAAATTGCAATTTGCACTCGACCGCTTGGGGCGCGAGGCTGTCGCCACCGAACAGATTATGCATGGGAATGTGATCCGGTTGCTGGACGCGGAACTTGACCGGGCTCCCTTTTTTCTTGTGCAGCCGTGGATGTCGTGTAAATCACTGGACCGTTTTCAGGCAGGAGATTGCCACACAACGGTTAACCGGTTGATCTGGCTGGCCCGACAGGTTGCCGAAGCACTTCACGCCAGCCACGAATGCGGACGGGTGCATTTGGGCCTGGACCCATCTCACGTTTTGTTGGGGCCCACAGGCAGAACCTCCCTGATCGGATGGTCGCAGTCTCACCCGGTCGGCCAGGAAGCTTGGTTGCCGCACGACCGGTTGCAGCTGGCGAAATACACTGCGCCCGAGTGTTTCGAGCAAGGCTATTACGCCAATTTTGCCAGTGATGTCTATGCACTTGGAGCGCTGCTGTACAAGATGTTCAGCCGCGTTGCGCCTTACGAGGGCCAATCGATCAAGGCGATTGCCGCAGCATCGCAGAAATCATTGCCGGTGGATCTGATGATCCAGCAACCGCTCTGCCCGCCGCAGATCTACCGGCTGGTTCGACGCATGCTGTTGAAGCACCCGGCAAAACGACCGCCAATGCGAGAAGTGTTGGAGAAATTGATCGCTGCCGAGATTGAGCATTTGTGTGATCCAACGTTGATCCAGCTGTGAAAGTCTGACGGTTGTGCCAGCGATGAGATGGAAACGCGAATCGCTCCAACCGGAACAAAGCGTTTCACTTTCCGGCAGAAGGTGGGGTTCCGGGATAATTCTCCGGTTGTGGCAGCGTTCGGTTTTCTATGAGGTATGTTTGCTGGTTCGACCGCTATTGTTCCCGCCACAGCAGATTCTCCCTACCCTGTGCAACTATGACAACTAACGCTATCCCGCAAGTCAATTACTATCAGGTCTTGGGTGCCAGTCCGATGGACCAGCTGGATCGGATCGAGGATCTGTTTCGTCAGCTGGCCTACGATGCGGAACAATCGGGCGACCACTCGCGGATTCCTCAAGCCGTTGAAGCATTCAAGATCCTGCGAGATCCTGCTCAACGTCATCACTACGATCAAATGCTGGCGCACCAGCAACACGCACAACAGCAACAACATGCTCAGGCTCCTGCAGCTCAGGCTCCCGTTGCGGGTGCTTCGGCACCGTATCCACCGGCATCACCATCGCCAATGATGCCACCAGAGCAACCGCAGTCGTACCCGCCAGAGCAGGTTCAGCAGCAGGTGTCCCAGTATCAACCGCCCCCACCCCAACAGGCCGAACAAGTTTACCCGGGAATACACCAGCCTGCTCCGTCGCAGGCGATGCCGGTCCCCATGCAGCAGGCACCGCCAACGGCGTACCAGGCAACACCATCGGAACCCCTGCCGCAGCAACCCGTCGTTTCGATTCCCAACATCCATGCAGAAGTACCGGTCGAACCCGCCATCGAACAACCCGAACCACCGCAGGAACAGAACGCTGTGGTTGATCGCCCGGTTTCTGAGGTGATTCCAGCGGTCGCACAGGATGACGCACCACCAGAGTTTTGTGCCGCGACGGCTCAACGGCGACGCCGTGAAGTGTTGGCGATGTTTTACAAACGTCGACGCGACGATGCGAAGAATCCCGGGCTTGCGATCGGTGGTATCGAATCGAAGGTCGATTACACCTACGAAGTTCTGGAATTTCACCTCTGGTACATGCAACAGAAAGAGTGGTTGCTGCGTCTTGAGTCGGGGATGTTCACCATCACCTACCTAGGCGTTGAGGAGCATGAAAAGAATCTCACCGAAGGCTTGATTCGCTGATTCGCTGGGGGATTCTAAAACGCTACAAGTCTCCAAGACATGTGTGAAGCGCATCAACGTAGCTACCGTCGCCAGACGGTGGACGCCCTGGAATGTGGCATGCCTTGCTCGTTACGCTTCCACGCTCTGGCGAGCGTAGCCACGGTGGATAGCGGTGGCATTCCGAAAACGTAGCTACCGTCGCCAGACGGTGGACGCCTTGGAGTGTGGCATGCCTTGCTCGTCACGCTTCCACGCTCTGGCAAGCGTAGCCACGGTGGGAATTCACCATTTTGAAGCTAGCGCATCGGGGGGGTGCCCATCAATCGACGTAGCATCCCGATCTGTCCTGCATGCAACATTTCATGATCCGGGGCGAACAGCAGCGCTCCATACTTCGTCGCGTACGCCGCATGCGGAGGACCGCTTGGCTCGTCGAGTGTTTCTTCAAAGGAAGGAAGTTCGGCCCGCATCTGTTGATGGACTTTGTCCAGCACCGCCAGAATCTCGTCGGGGGCAGGGTAAGCGTCCCGATCGGGTTTGGGCGTCGATCCCTTCAAAAAGAGCTTGCGAAACTTGCCCGACATAAGTTCCGCATCTTCCAGCTTCCTCCCGCGCTGTCGAAACAGCGTCAAACCGTATTGGCTCATCGCGATATGCCCCACCTGCCAAGCAACATGGGACACATAACCATGAGGGTTTTCCGGGACGTAGAACCAGTCGTCGTCAGTCAGATCGTCCAGCGCAATCAGCGTATAGTTTCGCGCAAATTCAATTTTACGAACGGCAATCGCCAGACGATCCGAAAGGCCTTCGGCCGACGGGTAAACGTGGTCAAATATCTCAGCCATTTTCGTATTTACTTTTTCGCTCTCTTGTGGATTCAGTGGCCGAAGAGTTGCGCGGTCAGGAGACCGCATCCCAATACTCAGTCGCACACGCGCACAGGTCAACGTTGACGAACGACAAGGCAGCTAAGCCCCCGGGAAACGCCTAATTCTCAATTTCGAAAATACCTTCGACTTCCACCAACACGCCCAAGGGTAATGCCGCCACGCCAACGGCGCTACGTGTTCCAACACCGGCGTCTTCGCCGAAGACGCTGGCCATCAGTTCGCTGCATCCGTTGACGACCGCCGGTTGCTGAATGAAATCATCGGTGCAGTACACCATGCCAAATATCTTCACGACGCGTTTGACTTTGTTCAGCGAACCCAAATGAGCCTCAAGCGTGGCCAGAATCGCAAGTCCAGCTTGTTTGGCGGCGTCATAGCCTTGCTCCTGTGTTGAGTCCTTGCCGACACACCCGGTCAGCAAACTGCCGTCGGGCATCAGCGGTAAATGGCCTGACGTATAGCAGAGATTGCCGATCGTCAGTGCCGGTTTATAAACGCCAACCGCTTTGGGGGCCGGTGGCAATTCGAATCCAAGTTCCTTCAGACGATCTTCAGCACTCATAGGTAGACAGCTCTTAAGATAGGGGACATGCAATTTACGGGGTCCTATCAGACCATTAACCGCCTGCACTCACAAGCCCGCTAAGCCTGACCGCCCCTTCCTCAAACCTCCTGTTTTGACTAATTGGTATTTTCCAAGGCTGTTGTACGGTGGCAGCGATTTTTCTCAATATTATGTCGGTTTTGAAAGGTAGAGCTGCGCGTGATGTTCCGATAAATCCGAAACAACTGTCGTGGAGGCACCGTTTTGAAACTGCCCCGCCTGACCTGATTGAAATCATTAAGCATCTGTCCCAGACCTGGCGGCGAACGTCAGACTTCTTCGCTATTGGAGCCATCGCTATGTTGAAACCTATCTCGGCAATCGCAGCCACTACGGCCATAATCATCACGATCTCGGTGGCCAGTCTTTCCTTCGCCCAGTGTAACACTTGCGGGACCGGCGATGTTGCCTTCGGTTATCCGGGTGGCAGTTGTTCCACCTGTGCCACGGGGGGGCAGGGAATTGTCGGCCACTCTGGACACCAGCGCGGTGAAGTCTTGCGTGCCAAACTGGAGTACGCCAAACAGATCAACGACAAAGTTTCCGCCCGCAACCAGGCGTGGCCCAAACCCTTCACCTGTGCCGATCGGCAGATCTATACTGCCATGTGGCGACCGATGGTCGATGCCGGATTCGCTGATCAGACAACCGTCACCGCCACTCACTTTTCCGAGGGCAAGCTGACACGCTACGGCAAGCAACAGATTGTCGGAATTTTGAGAAACATGCCTTCGAACCGCAAAATAGTTTATGTTCAGCGCGATGGCGACGAAGCGACGACTCAAGAGCGTTTCAATCAGGTCCAGGAACTGGTCTCCACGTTCTACGGGCAGTCTGGACGCGTTGCTCTGACCAATCGTAATCCGATCAACCAAACCGGCCCGCGTGCTGAAAATACATTCAACGCCTACTACGAATCGATGGCGGCTCCCGTCATTCCGGTGGCTTCAGGCACAACCAGCATCAACGACAGCGTCGGCAACTAACCTTCGCCGCACAGCGCACCGCAATTCCAACACGAATTGCCATTCCAATATCAAACGGCTCTCCAGTTCCGGAGAGCCGTTTTTCGTTTTTATGTTATTGGATCCGTTAAATCCGTTGGTCGTTGCCGCCCTTTATTCTTCGAAATAAGTAAACCCCTGTAACGAATCGCGAAACAGCTGCACCATCTGCCGCCGCGCCTCGACCGTAATCTTCTTCTGCCGCACGGCCTCTTCGGCCATCGCCCGAAACCGCGTCAACAATGAATGCGGTTCGTATTCGACGTAACTGAGCACATCTGCGATCGTGTCGCCGGGTACCTCTTCAACGAACTCAACCGTGCCGTCGCCCGTCACCCGAATACTGGCCACGTTGTTGTCGCCAAATAGATTATGCAGATCTCCCAACGTTTCTTGATAGGCACCGACCAGAAACACGCCCAGGTAATACGGCTGTTCCTTGCTGAATGCGTGCAGATCCAACGTTCTGACCACCTCGCCACTAGGGCTGGAAAACCGATCCAGTTTTCCATCGCAATCGCAGGTTAAATCCGCAATGATTGATTTGCGGGTTGGTTTCTGCGCGTGTCGGTGCAGCGGCATCACTGGAAACACCTGGTCGATCGCCCACGCATCGGGCAGCGATTGGAACACGCTGAAGTTGCCGTAGTAGATATTTGACAGGGAGTGACTGAGGGACTCCAGTTCTGCGGGCACACGCTGCAATTGAGGCAACATTGAATTGATCCGATTTACGATCGCCAAGTACAGGTTCTCGCCCAGCGCCCTTTCTCGCAGCGTGATCCTGCCCGCGCGAAAGGAATCTCGTAATTGATCGCGATAGTAAATGGCATCATTGTAGTTTTCCTGCAGACGTTTCAGCCGAACGTTCTGGAGCGCCCGAAACAAATTCGCCACCCCTTCACTACAATTCTCCGGCAGCGTTTCGGGCACCGGTTCGGGATCAAAATTGGTCACCGCCAGCACATTGAACATCAGCACCGACATGGGAGCGACCGTCCACCTGCCCGATTCGGTCACGATCATCGGGTGAGGGACGTTTTGCGCGTCCATGGAATTCATGATCGTTTCCACGACATCAAAACAATACTCGTCTAGGTCGTAGTTACGGCTGTGAGATTCGGTGCTGGCAGTTCCCGTATAATCAACCGCCAGCCCACCGCCCAGATCCAGATACCCCAGCGGCGCTCCGTCTTCGATCAGCCCAATATAGAAGCGACAGGCTTCTTTCAATCCGTCGCGGATATTGCGAATATTGGTAACCTGGCTGCCCAGATGAAAGTGCAGCATTTGAAAGCAGTCGATCATTCCGGCGCTTTTGAGCGTATCGACTGCCGTGATCAGCTCGACCGTGGTCAATCCAAACAGGCTGCGATCTCCGCTGTCCCCCGCCCAGTGCCCTTCGACCTTGGTCGCCAGTTTCACTCGCGCTCCAATACATGGCTTGACATCGAAATGCCGACTGCGGCGGATAATCAATTCCAGCTCATCCTGCGTCTCGAGCACAAAGAAGCACTTGTAACCCAACCGGCACGCCTGTAGGCCCAGATCAATGAACTCCTCGTCTTTGTACCCGTTGCAAACAATCAGGCTTTCCAACGAAGGGACACTGATCATCGCCACCAGCAATTCGGCTTTGCTGCCCGCCTCCATTCCGTGGCCAAAGGGGCGACCGGATCTGCCGATCGAATCCACCACGTGGTGTTGCTGATTAACCTTGATTGGAAAAACAGTCCGGAAACTGCCTTGGTAGTTGGCTTCTTTGATCGCATGCTGAAACGACATATTCAGCCGCCTGACCCGGTCCTCGATCAGGTTTTCAATGCGCAACATCACCGGCATGTGTAGGTCGCGCTGGTGTAGACCATCGATCACATCCATCATCGAAATCGACCGGGGCCCCGATTCTGTGGGGACGTTGACCGCGACGTTTCCATCGGAATCAATATCAAAATATCCTGCCCCCCACCGGCCTACGCCATATAGATCGCGTGCCTTTTCAATGCTCCAGGAGTTGTCGTCAATGGCACTTGGTCCATCCGAACTTTCTTCTTGCTGAATGCTGTTGTGGCCGGATTTAACCAAATCTGGCGAATCTGCCTCTTCTGCCACAGGATTGGAGGGAGACTTCACGTTGGTGGTGGAAGGTACCAAACCGGGCCCCTGAGGTTTGAGATCGATGACCGGGAAGCTGCTAATGCGAAAGATTTTAGCCTAATTGGGGGCCGTGGCAAATCGTGGAAGTTCAATTTGACAAAGGGGGCAGAATGATTCCACTTTTGGCGACAGGAACGCGATAAATGTTAAAACTGGTCTGGCGGGAGATGTTGGATTTCTCTTAAATGCCTCACCGAAGTCTCAACTTGAAACCTCAGGAAAGGATGCCTGAACATGAGGCGATTAATCGAACTGGCAAAAATCGTTGACGGCGATCTAAATCATAGCCCGGAGCTGGAAATATCCGGTGTTGGGAGAATTGCATCCGTCTCTGAATCCGAGATCACGTTTGCCAATTCCAGATCCCACTACGACCGGTTCTTGGCCAGCGATGCGTCGGCAGCGATCGTTTCCGGGATCGAAGGCATCACTGATCAGCCAATTGGTCAGCAAAAAACACTGCCCAAAGCGGTCATCGTTGTGGCCGATGCCGAAGCGGCATTCGCGGCCATCGCCACCGAGTTCCGCCCGGTCATCGAACGAAGAACTTCGGGCGTCCATCCTACAGCTGTGGTTGCCTCAACTGCCTCCATCGGCCCGGATGTGACCATCCACGCCGGAGCAGTTGTAATGGACGGTGCTGTGATCGGAGATCGCAGCACTATTTTCCCGAACGTGACCGTGATGGAGGACTGCCAAATCGGGCAGGACACCACAATCTTCCCGAACACCGTTTTGTACGAAAATACGGTTGTCGGCGATCGCGTTATTCTGCACGCGGGAGTCGTTTTAGGGGCGTTTGGATTCGGTTATAAAAGTCACACCGGCAAACACGAGCTTTCGGCACAGCTGGGTAACGTGGTGATCGAGGACGATGTCGAAATCGGTGCCAATTCGACTATCGATCGCGGTACATTTGACGCGACGCGCATCAGGCGAGGCACCAAGTTAGATAATTTGGTAATGGTTGGCCATAACTGCGATGTCGGCGAGGATAATTTGCTTTGTTCTCAGGTCGGTATCGCTGGCAGCTGTAATGTGGGCAACGGGGTCGTAATGGGCGGTCAGGTTGGCATCGGCGACCATTTGAACATTGGTGATCGCAGTATCCTGATGGCCAAGAGCGGCCTAATGCATGACGTGGACCCGGGACAGGCGGTCCACGGCATTCCGGCACGACCGGCGCGGAAGCAGATGCAGATCATGGCCGTTTCTTCCAAACTACCCGAGATGCGAAAGATGCTCAAGCAGCTTTCCAAATCTGTCGAGCAACTCCAACAGCGTTCGGCAAGCGTCGATCAATGCCGCGACGCCGCGTAAACGTAGCTACCGTCGCCAGACGGTGGAGCACTGGAGAAAATCGTTGCCGGCGAAGTCTACTCCAGGCCATCCACGCTCTGGCGAGCACAGATTCAGGCCGTTCTCGATGGTTGAATCTTCGCGGATACGGCTGATATAGGTCGCATATTCACCGACACATTCGACTGGTGTAATATATCCGCCATCCTC
>CALCJM010000028.1 GCA_937967505.1 uncultured Pirellulaceae bacterium
ATCTCCCTCCTGTTTGGGGGGGGGGGGGGTGGGGGGAGGGAATTGGAAGTTGGTGGGAGTCTATGATTGGATGCATTGTGTTGCTCACGTATGCCAACATAATCGCTAAAAAGGATACATGCCCACTCCCCCCCACCCAACTCACCAAAGACGCCAGTCCCAGGACAAAAATTAGCAGCCCCGGAGACTGCAAAAATGACGGAGATCGACCGTACGTTGGATAGGCCCTCGGGCCGCGATAGTGAATGCTGTTGATGCTACCGGTATTGACCTGCCAGAATGGCACGGGCAAGCGCTGGCTCCAAGCCCTTAAGTTGCTGCTGCCGCTGCTGCTCCTGCTGTTGCTGTTGTTGTTGTTGCTGCCGGTGTTGTTGTTGTTGTTGTTGTTGTTGTTGTTGTTGTTGTCGTTGTTGTTGTTGTTGTTGTTGTTGTTGGCGTTATTACTGTTGTCGGTCATGTTGATGGTGGTGGTGTGGGTGTCGTTGATGGTGGTGGTGTTGTTGGTGTTGGTGGTGGCGGTGTTGTTGTCAGTGTTGTTGTCAGTGATGTTACTGCTGCTGTTGATGTTGTCGTTGTGGTTGTTGGCGATGTTGCCGTTTCCGACGGAGCTGTCATTACCGTTGTTACCGCTGCTGCTGTTGTTATCCCTGCTGTTGTTACTGCTGCTGTTGTTACTGCTGCTGTTGTTACCGCAGCTGTTGTTACCGCTGCTGCTGCTGTTGTTACCGCTGCTACTGTTGCCGCTACTATGGGCGTTGCCGCGGTCGGCGTTACTGACGTCACTATCTCCGCTACTATTGGCGCTTCCATCACCGCTGCCAATCACATTACCGCGGCTGGTACCCAATACCCCAAAAAACCCTCCATCAGGGCCAAGTGGCGAGCGGGAACCACTGGCGACTACAAACACCGGACCAACGCGAGCCATGATTGGTCAATTTTTGTGTCGCTTCCTGCCGACGGCTTCACCCTGCCACCCTGCCACCTGAGGATCCGCGGCAGGCCGCCGGGCAAAATTATCATCGCAAAAGTTTAACTGCATCGTACTGGCCTGATCTGAATTTGCCGGCAATTCGGCCCGCATCACCACCGTAGCCTCGACATGATGGCGCGGCGTGGGGAGGACCTCAATCAGCTCCATTTTCACCGGACTCCCATCTGCCTGAACCGTCAACCGCCGCATTAGCGCTTGGCCAACCAAGTCCAGAAACGCCGCCTCAACGTTCTCCTTCGTTGCCGCCTGCTGCCCGGATAGTTGCCCGGATGTCTCGCGCGCTGCGGCGTCTTGACTCCATGACCTGGCCAATTGCTGACGGGTCGTCTCGTTGGCTCCAATCGAATACTGAATGATCGCCTCGCCAGGTCTGACGACCACCGCTACCGATCGTTCGACAAATCCATTCTCCAGTTCATGAGCATTAACCTTGGTCATCAACAGTGCAACGATGCAGACAGCGATACATTTTACGCGGACAGCGGCACATTTTATGCCAGCGCTAATTGCCTGCGAGGCTGCCGCAGCGGACATGGGCAGTTTCTCCGTTTGCCACCGGGCGGGAATTAATCTGGGCATGAGTTTGCGGTATAAACAGAATCATTCAATACGTTGCCCTACTCTTGAGAGCTACCCTCGAATACGATTGTAGGCAGGCGGTTCTCCTTCCAGAACCATCGCGGCCGAAATTTTGTCCAATCCGGCAAATATCGACGCCCGTTGGCAATGGTAACAGGGGCAGCAACCATCGTTTCCAGTCAAGAGAAACACTATGAACGCACAAGAGATCCTCGATCAGGAATTCCTGACCATTCGCTCAAAACTTCTGGACATTGCCGCCGCGCTGGACAGAATCCAACGCGGCGATGGTGACCCCGCCGATGATGCGCGGATGGAGCTGGTCAGCGAGGCGATCGATATCGTGGGCAGCACGCAACTCCATCGTGCCGAACGGATTCAGTTGCTGTTTTCGCGTCAGTACGATCAGGCGTGGAAAAGCAAGTTTCAATTGAACTCCGGCGCTTGAGCCACGATCGGAATTTCCCCACCTCTGACTTATGTACTACATCGATCCCCATATTCACATGGTCTCGCGGACCACCGACGACTACGCCACGCTGGCCCGCATGGGATGTGTAGCGATGAGCGAGCCAGCATTTTGGGCAGGGTACGACAGAGGGTCTGCGGACGGTTTTCGCGACTACTTTCGACAACTGACCGAAGTCGAACCGGCACGAGCCGCCCAGTTTGGCATCCGTCATTTCTGTTGGTTGTGCATCAACGCCAAAGAGGCCGAGAACGTTCAGCTCTCGCGCGATGTGCTGAAACTGATTCCCGAGTTTCTGGACTGCGCCAACGTACTGGGCATCGGCGAAATCGGGTTGAACAAAAACACCCGCAACGAAGCCATTATTTTCCAGGAACACGTCGAACTTGCGATTGAACATCAACAGGCGGTTTTGATTCACACACCGCATCTGGAGGACAAGCATCAGGGAACAAAGATGATTCTGGATATGCTGGCCGACCACCCGGAACTTGCCCCCGGCAGTGTCCTGGTCGATCACGTCGAAGAGCATACCGTAAAAGCGGTTTTGGATGCCGGTTACTGGGCCGGCATGACGCTTTACCCGGTCACCAAATGCACGCCCTCACGCGCGGTGGATATTATCGAAATGGTGGGGGCCGAACGTCTGTGCGTGAATTCGGCGGGGGACTGGGGGCCGTCCAAACCCACGGCAGTACCAGATTTGATTATGGAGATGCGGCGGCGCGGACATCGCGAGAGCCTGATTCGCAAAATAGTGTTCGACAATCCACGAGAATTCTTTCAACAGAGCAAAAACTTCGATTTGGCCGATCCCGCCAACCGTTAGACGACTGGCAGTTAGGAATTTACCATCCGTTGGTGACGCTGCCAGCATCGGAGCGAAACTGGCAGCATCGCCAACGGCAAGCTTTCAACTGCCAATCGCTTTAATCGATGGGTGCCCCCGGTCCAACCATGGCAGGCTCTGGTCTACCCCAGTTCACGACGTGTAAACCGAGCCGCGCCAAAGGCCGATTGCCGAGCTTGGTTCTTCCTGAAATTTCATAGCTGAAATATTTGGCTTGGGTTTGGTCATTAAGGCGCGAAATTGGCGTAGTAGTACCCCGATGCCGCAGCAATCAGGATCGCGACGATCATCACAATCGTCGGTAGCAAAAGCTGCTTACCCTGCATGAAGCCAAACACGATACAGTACAGCCCTAGGGTGGCGACGCAAATGACGCCTTGAGATTTTCTGACCAAAAATGCCACAATCGTAATCCACGCGGCGCAGCCGATCGTCAGGCAAATCGCGGCGATCATACTGATCTGCGAGGAATGGACCGCATCTGAAAGGTTCTCCATCAGGAAAACGATTAGCAACGAGATTCCGATCATGATTGCCAGAATGACTCCGGCGACGGCAGCAATCACAAATGATTCGGCTCCGTCCCCAAAATCCTGATCGTCGGATCCGACCGGTGTCTCCTCAATGTCTTTTTCTGCCTGCCGCAGCATGCGCTGCGCCGCCGATTCGTTCGCGCTGCCAGCGGTTTCCTCGTCGTACATATCCGTACGCAGCCGGGAACCCGTTTCGATGTTGAAACCACATTCCACACAAATCACCGCCCCCAACTGAAGCTCGGCCCCACAATCATCGCAGACATTGCCGCGTGCGACCGATTTGACATTGGCCTCTTTCAGCAATTCATCCATCACGTCAAACGACCCGGCACCTGGATCAACACGTTTTCCAGTCCGTGCCTTCGGCGCGCGCTTCTCGGGGACAGTCATTTTATCCCCGCACTTGGGACACTTCACCCGTCGACCCGCTAATGTGTCTTTTGCGTTGAAGGTTGAACTACAGCTGGAACAGGTCGCCTTGATTGCCATCGCTTGGTCGGCACGCATCGCTGCGGCGTGAATTTGGGTTGGGGAATTGCGAAAATATGAGCTAAAAAGTAGCCCACAGATAAGAAGAATCAGGCCACATTTACCTTACACCATTTTGAACCATCGCACCGCTTGATGGAAGGCCCGTAATTCCCCCACATTCGGTAAAACCTGCGGTTTAAGTGTGTTCCATGTGACCGGCCAATCGTCCGCCAAACGCCTGTGGGACGGAGCCCCAGCCAAATGCCAGAAACCAATGTGCAACCCAATCGACGTAGATTTATTCAAATGACCGGAAAACTCTCCGCTGGTGCGATCGCATCGGCAAGCTTCCCCGGCGGACTGTTTTTGGGGGCTTCTGTTTTTGGTAACGGCGGTGGTCACAACAACCGGAAGTTGGGAGTTGCCTTGGTAGGACTGGGCAGCCTCTCCACCAACCAAATCGCACCGGCCCTACAAAAAACGAATCATTGCCGTCTGACCTAAAACATATCACTGTAGGATTTGGTTTCAAAATTGGTGATCCAACCCAGTGGCGACTGAACAAGGAACTGGCCGGGGGCGGGCCACTCATGGACGTTGGCGTCTACGCGTTACAGACCTGCCGATATCTGAGTGGAGGCATGTCTTCCAAGGGCCCGATCGCGTTTCCTGTAGCAGACCATTTTCAGCTGGAGCTGGAGACTGCGCACCATGACAATTTCAGGGTCAAACACAAAACAGGGGCACTTCAATCGAAGCGCCCCTGTGTTGTTTTACGTGCTAACGGGAGGTTAGCTTAACTTAACGCTGGAAGTCACCGCCGCCGATCGATGCCGATGCAGAATTTGCGGTTGAGGTCGATTCGCCGACCTCACCATCGCTACTAAAGTAACGCGTGGTTCCTTCTGCGATCTCGCGTGAATCGGAATCGTTGCAGGTCAACTGGGCACGGAAAATGTGTGTGCCTTGCTGATGAGCGGCTGCGGTGATCTCGAAACTCATCTCTTCACCGGGTTCTACCACTTCAATTGGCGAAAATAATACCTGCCCCGGAACGATTCGATGCTGATGGCCGGCGGCTGAATTGGGTTCAATGCCCTCTGAAAACTGCATCACCAGTTCGACGCCCTTGGCGGCGCGGCTACCACGGTTGCGAACGGTAACAATGTAGGGCACATTTTTGTTTGTCGGCAAAGGACCGCGTGGGTCTTCGACCTCCAACACAAGGTCGGCAACCGTTTCCACGCGCGTCAAACAGGCAGCAGACGCGGCCAGGTCGCCCTGGCGAACTCCACACTCCAGTTGCATGTCACCGCTACCGTTCATCTGGCAGTTCACCTTAAACGTGCGATCCTGCCCCGGCTCCAGTGGACCGACTTGCCAGCGTACGCCATCTTCGATTGGCGAAACCGAATCGATTCCCGAAATGTACTTGGCACCGGTTGGCAGTGCGACAGCGGCCATCAGATTATTGGCTGTTGCATCGCCGGTGTTGGTCATCGTGATCGTGTAGGTTCCCACATCACCTGAAAACTTCATGGCCGGACCTTCCATCGTCACCCCCAGGTTCGCGCGACGAACGATGATCAGGCGGTCGCTGCTGGCTTCAACTTCTCCCTCGGCAGTCGCCTGGGCAACCAACTTCAACTCGCCGGCCGTTCGGGCCAACAATTCAACCTGAAACACCTCTTCTTCTCCGGCAGGGATATCGCCCAGCACCGAACGCTCGCCACCGAGCTCCTCGGGCAGCTTCACGGTCACGTTTTCGGCCGTCCCCGTCCCCGGATTGCGAACCGTCACAAGGAACCGCGCGACTTCACCAAATTCAACTTCCGCAGGACCGGATATATTCATTGACAATCGTGGCTCAGTCACGCGAATGTTGGCCTTGCCGGTGCGTGGCACCAGCGTCCATTCAACGCCGACGTCAAACATTTCCGCCTTGCGCGGGATGGCCAGAATCGTGGCCGTTTGAGTTTTACCGGATCCAATCCGGTCGATCGTCCAGACCAGACGCGCCTTGTCGTTGCCGTCGGTGACTTCTTTGCCACCGGTTGTCAAATTGACGTTGGAAAGTTCAACCCACTGCGGCAGGTTGATGCCCACCAAGATTCGTTCGGCATCCGATCCACTGTTGTTTTTTACCACCACTTCATAGGTCGCCGGCTTGTTGACTCCAATCGACCGTGGGCCAAAGGTCTCCACTTCGATCGAAGGTGCCCTCAGGCGGATCGCGGCGTTCTGTGATTGGCCTGATTGGCCATCATCTTCCAAAGAGACCTGACGAATCTTCTGCCTCAAGCCTGAACTGGCCGTCGGACGGGCCAGAGCCGCGCCTGATCGCGACGCGCTGTAGTCGGCTCGGCTGGCCGTCAGGGGCTGGGTCGGTGACGCGGGCTTGGTCTCCGCAACCGAAGTGCCATTGTTGATTTGTCGTAAAAACTGCGATGCGGAAAAATCATTATCGGGCTGAGCAGCCGCGCGAATTGTTTTGGCTGACTCGACCGCGTCCTGTGCGAACTGCGCCGCAGCTTGATCAGCGGTGGTCTCCAGTTTCGCTTCGCGAGCGACCGTACGCGCTTTGATCCTTCGCAGTTGGCTTTCCAGCAGTGCACGTTGAGTTGAAATCTCCCCACCAGCGGCGCGTGGTGAGCTGGCTTGAATCGCCTGCTCCATTACCGGAGCGGCCTTTTCGATACTGCTAACTGTTGCATCACTGGCCTGTTCAAAGTGACGACGGAATGTATCGCGTAACGACCCTGCTTTATTGGAAACGTCCTGGACGGCCGTTTGACCGGCAAGAATCGCCGGTACTTCCGGACGATTGGTTGATCCATCAACGGGCTCCTGCCACGCCACTTGGCGGATCAAATATCTGTCATCCTGCTGGTGATGCCCCGCCTGACCAGATGTCTGATCGGACATGCGAAAGCGGGTCGCCGGAGTCTCACTGGCCGCATGAACGCCCTCAGCAGATATTTCAACCTGACTTGGCCGATAGTGCTGTGACGGTCGCTGTGGTTCTTGGCCGTTGGCTGACGAAATGCAGAACGATGTTGATCCGATCAGCATTCCCATAAGTGCGATTTTGAGTTGTTTCGCTAGCATGGATTTCCTACCCTGAATTAAATAGACGACTCCGTCCCTATCCACTTCGACTTTTCCGGTTATCGAAGTTTAAACAAACTTGCCGGTTATCAGGAAAAAACCGATGGGCGTGCTAGCTTGGCAATCCACGAGTGAAGCAGGTGAGTGGGGGAATCAGGTAAGGACGAAGGAAGCTGCCTCCTAAGGACGCACAATCAATCCATTACCGGGGATGAATTGGGGGCAGCGTCCCCAATGGAATCGGCGGCACGGTCTAAGGCAACTGGCAGTCAGGAATTTACCACCCGCTGACGACGCTGAGAGCGTCAGAGCGAAGCTGGCAGCATCGCCAACGGCAGGCTTTCCACTGCCAATCGCTTAAATACTGGACAGTGCAGCTTTCGCCGTGCAGTTGGAGAGTTGGCCGAATTCAAATTCGAAGATCGTATCAAGCAACTGGGACATCGGCACGTCTTTGATCCCGTATAGATCGGCAATCATCGAAAGATTGCTCCCCTTGAGCAGCGATTGATACCGTTCGCGGCGGTTCATCGTCACCAAAGCCGAAAAATTGATCGGGAACTGCATGCCGTCCCAAAGCTGAATACGCACACGTTTGTCCGGATCAACGGAAATTGGTATGCAGACCATCAGGTTGCCCTCATGCCTGATGAAGCAATTCAGCAGCATCGCATCCTGATCGAGCGTTTCCCGGTCAGCGTTTTCAGCGCGTTCGATTCCGATCAGCATTTCCTGCTTGTCATTGCGTGTAACTCCACGAATGACCGCATCAAATACTTCGTCGTCATAGTGGATCGAAACGGGTTTTCCGTATGGCACCACTAGGAAATCCAGCCCCGCGATCTTGGCACCGGTAATTGATTGATCCAGTAGTGTGCATTCCAGATCAACACCGTCGATCTTGGCAATGCACTTTTCGTCGACCGGAATACGGTGAAATTTACGTCGATTGGTGATCATTTGGGCAATCGCAACGTCAGGGAGAGAAACGCATTTGCCTGCATGAGATTACAGACGGATCTAGGGTTTTAAACGGCAATTTCGATACCATTCCATCAATCGTTTTTTGCCAAATTACGTCAGATTACCGAACTACCAACGCTGGGTACCACTCGCAGGAAGGGAGTCGGCTCACTGGCCGGCAAAAATTGTGCGGAGGTGATGCTGCTGACAGAGATACAACAATCTTCCATGCTAGCTCGACGACTCGGCTTGCCAGTGCGCTTCAATTGTTGTAGTTACGACCCAGAAATATTTCTCAGGTGAGGTCAAGGATGGACCGTAAGTTGCCAGAACTTAAGCTGCAAAGAATGCGGCACCCCAATCGAAACATGATATATCTCCCACCACTGGATTGCAGTTTTCTGCGTCAGGTTGTCAGACCGCGCACGTTGAATACGGCATTCATCATCGCCTGTTTCGCAGTCATTCATACGGGCTGCCAAACCCGGCAAATGTGGAACGACACATCTCTACCTATTCCACCGCAAGTGCTGGATCAGGAGACGCTACAGAGCGTCAGATTCCAAAGCCCCGGCGGATCCGGGTCGCGCGGCAGCGCGGGTGGACCGAGTTTTCCGCAACCCACCCAACGACTGGTTTCCGATGTCGTGCCGGATTTTGAGCAACTGGCCGAGGCGGACGACGGGTTAAAGCCGGACATCGTCAAGGATGTCATCATCGTAGGCAATCAATCCACGCCAACTCACCATCTGACTCGCAATATACGTACCCGTCAGGGAAGGTATTTTGACCCTGACAAGCTCCAGCAAGATGTCAACATGCTTTGGCGAATGCCGGAAATCAAAAAGGTCAAAGGCCCGTACCTGGACCGTCAGCCCGACGGCATCGTGGTTCGAATCGAAGTCGAAGAGCGCGTCAGGCTGTCTGCGGTAAACTTTATTGGCAACCGAGGTATTTCCGACCGGGTTATCAAAAAGAAAACCGGACTTGAGGAAGGTAACCCGCTGGACGTTCACGAAATCCGGATGGCCAAAACACGTATCGAAGACCTGTACAAGGAAAAAGGATATCCGCGTACACAGGTGGAAATTCTGGACAGCACGGATAACCCCAACAAGGTGACCTTCCTGATCCATGAGGACCAACAGCAAAAAATCTGGAAGGTCAACTTCGAGGGCAACACGATCGCCAGCGAGGCGCGACTACGCCACATCGTCAAATCGAAGCCCGGCATTGCCAAGGTGTTTGGAGGTCTGGCCAAACGCGCCGAAATTGAACAGGACATCCAGCGACTAACGACCTACTATCGTGGTCTGGGATATTTCAATGCCCAGATTGGCCGCGAGATTAGTGAGAGCAACGACGGACGTTGGTTGTCCGTACGCTTCATTATCAATGAAGGGCCACGTTATACCGTACGTCATGTTCGTTTCATCGGTAACGAGGCATTCGAGGAATCCCACCTGACCTCCCTGATCACAATGCACCCGGACAAAAACATGCCCGACTTCAACGTCGCCTTGCTGAACGAAGACCTCAAAGAGATTCGCGATCTCTACGGTAGCCAGGGATTCGTTTTCGCCGATGTCAACGTCGAAAACCGCTTCCTTGAAGAACCCGGTCAGGTAGATCTGGTCTACAAAATCAAGGAGGGCAAGCGTTACCGCGTCGGTGAGATCAACGTTCACTACGAAGGCGGAAACTCGGTCACCAAAAGCTCGGTCATCCGCAGCCGCATCGACTTGCGGCCGGGCGACTACATCGATATGCGAAAAATTGAGGCAAGCAAGGCTAGGTTGGCTCGTTCGCAAATCTTTGCGGCAGGACAAGGCGGAGCCCCTCCGTCCATTGTCGTCAAACCGCAGGAACTCAAAGATATCGAAACGATGGCTGACATGCACAACGCGCCGTCATCTCACCAGCGATCAGCGCGTGCCGTCGGCGGTAGTGGAAGCCGCAGCCCGGGCGGATCGAGCCGCCGTTAAACCAATCTGATCATCGCGCATCAACTCAACGAACCAACTATGCAAATCCATTTTCCAACTCGCCTGGTCAAATCCATTGGCATCAACTGCCTAGGATGCCTGTGGCTGTTAACAGCACTCGGATGCCAGAACGGCCCTTTGCAGAACCGCGATTTTGGTGCCTTCGATGGCCTCGGCGGCTTCGATGCGCCCATTTTACCGGCAACGCTGACACACCCCCAAGACTCCGGCGATGAAACAGCCGTCAGAGGGCAAAGCCCCGATGGTAATTTTTGGTACGGAAACTCACCCAACACTGCTGCTCAGAACGGCCAGACATCCCCACCCACCGCTGAACCTGTGCACCAGGCTGGCAGTATCGGGACCGTTGGCCGCCAGCAGGGATTTGCCCAGAGCTACGCCCCCGGCAGTACCGGCAATCGCAGCAATGTGCAGCAAGCAACCTATCAATACCCGGAAATTCCACGGAACCGTGGCATCCTCACCGGCAATGGACTGAACTCGCCAAACATCGGCGACCCCAACCAGTTGAACCCGATTGTCCAGCCATTCGAGCGCGGTGGAAACGCGTCAGTGCCCTTTGGCAACGTTCCCAACGCCTATTTCCCGGCGGCCGATTACGCGGATCTGGATGTTACGGTGGCCCAAACTAACACCGGCCGAATTAATATCGGCGGTGCCTACAATTCGGACAACGGCATCGTTGGTCAGTTCATCATCGATGAAAAAGACTTTGACATCACTCGATTCCCACGCAACTTCCGGGACATCCTAGACGGCAACGCGTTTCGCGGTGGTGGCCAGGCGTTTCGCTTGGAGGTTGTGCCCGGTCAAGATCTGAAGCGTTACCTAGTGAGCTTCACTGAACCTTATTTTCTGGGCACCGATTATTCGTTCAGCGCCAGTGGCTATCTGTTTGACCGACGCTATTTCGACTGGGATGAAAACCGGCTGGGCGGACGATTCTCTCTTGGTCGTCGACTCACACCGGATCTGTCAGTCAGTGCCGGGCTGCGTCTGGAGCGTGTCAGGGTCGATAATACCCGGGACGAAATCACTGATGAATCGGGCCAAACGACCTCGCAACAACTTAACGAGGTGCTTGGCAGGAGAAACCTGTTCATTGGAAACGTTGGTTTGATTCGTGACACACGCGACCATCCCTTCTTGGCGACCAAGGGAACCTACATGTCGGCGACATTCAGCCAGGCGTTTGGTGACTTCAGCTATACCCGCGCAGATGTCGAATACCGCAGATACCGGTTAATGTACGAACGCCCGGATCGCTCCGGACGACACACCGTCAGCTACGGAACAAAGCTGGGCTTCACCGGCAGTGACACGCCCGTCTACGAGCAGTACTTTGCCGGTGGTTTTTCAACCATGCGTGGTTTTGATTTCCGCGGTGTCGGTCCAAAGGAGGGAGCGATCCCCGGCGATGGCGGCGTGCGTGTCGGTGGTGAGTTCCAATGGCTGAACACGGTCGAGTACCAATTTCCTTTAACCGCAGATGACATGGTCAAAGGCGTCGTGTTTTGCGATTTTGGAACCGTCGAATCCGATGTCAGCCTAGATAACTTCCGGGTTGCTCCGGGTTTTGGTTTCCGCGTCAACATGCCAGCGGCAGGTATCGGTGCCCCGCTGGCGTTCGATTTCGCGTTCCCGGTTGCTGTCGCCGATGACGGCTCGGACGACGAAAGAACCTTCAGCTTTTATCTGGGCGTGCTGAGGTAGACCAGCAATGGATGCCTCTCTCCACAAGGGAGGACTACTGGTTTCCCAAATACGGATAATCGGTTGCCAGCAAACCTGTTTCTTTGGCCTGCCGCCAAAACGTGTCGGACAGTCTTGTGTTGGCTAACTCCACGTTCGATGTCACACGTTCCGGTTTGCTGGAGGACAGTGCAATCGAAACCACCCCCGGCGGCGATAATGCGAACTCCACACAAGCAGCCGCCGGCTTGACGGAGTGACTCTCACACAGCGCAAAAAACCTGTCGCGGTAGTCGGCAATCTTTTGATCGGCCGGGTTGGACAGATCCAGTTCCCGATAGTCAAATGATTGGCCACCCACCATGTACCCGGCATGAAATACAGCGCTGTTGAAGATCGGAATACTCCGGCGGTTAAGACTTTCAACGAAATCCAGCAGCTCCTGCGGATGGCGGTAAATGGTCAGGCTGTTGGCCAGCATCACCCAATCCAGTTTTACATGTTCGTCGATTGCCTGGATCGCTTTCCAGTCCTTGCTGCCGACACCGATGGCCCAGCATTTCCCCTGGTCGCGTAATTCTCCAAGCGCTTTGTAAGCGTCAAGAATATCGGCCATCCTGCGATCCCGATCATCCCCGGACACTGCCGCCGCCAAATACTCATCGGGATCGTGGATGGACAGAAACTGCGATTGATAGCCGTCTCCCAACAGTGAATTACCCTGTTCCCAACACTCCAGAATCCCGTCGTAGCCAATGCATTGGACGGCATCGTTCTTCAGTCCCACCCAAGCCCCGGGTTCGAACGTGGGCTCAGCGGTCGTCAGCGGGACGCGTTTCCAACCCAGTTTATTGCTGACGATTACCTTGTCGGGGTCCGCGTTGAGCGCCCTGAGGTTGTTGCCGATGACTTCCAGTGCCAATCCTGCCCCGTATTTTCCGGCCGTATCAACAACCACCGTATCGCCCGTTTCGAACCATTGGCGAGAAATTTCCAATTTGGTTTCTTCGGGAAGGTCAACAAACAGGTTCCCCAAAGTCGCCGTTCCAAAAATCACGCGCGGAACATCAAGGTTTACAGTACCAACTTTCATGGTCGTCTTTTTCAATCAAATCGAAGGGATCAAAAATCACTGGCTCTCCAACACACAACGGGAGAGCCAGTCCAAAACTGCGTCTGATTAGTGGCTGCGCTGATGCCGACCACCGCGGGCAGTCCGGTAACAACCACGAGCCATATGCGACCGGTGACGCCGCCGGTTATGCGGCCGCTGCGGTTGTCGTCCGTCGATCGTGATAAAGCATCACACGAAGTCCATAGAGAGCAATCACAACGAAACAGATCAAAGGCAGAATGAAGGAGAACGAAACTCCTTTGGCATCGACGACTGCCGCTTGTGCCAATGGCAGGATAGAGCCGCCTGCAATCGCCATGACCAATCCGGCCGCTGCCAGTTTTGAGTCTTCTCCAAGACCTTTAAGCCCAATCCCGTAAATCGTCGGGAACATTAGCGACATGCAACCTGACACCCCAACCAGAGCATACAGTCCGGCGAAAGAAGTACCCTGCATCGCGAAAGCACACAGGCCAATTCCTACTGTCGATAGCACAGCCAACAACATGCCCGCGTTCATGAATCGCAACAGGAAAGTACAGACAAACCGGGCCACGGCAAACAACACCAGCGAGTAAATCGAATAGGTGGTTGCGGCGGCCGAAGCATCACCTTCGGAAAGCCCGGTGCCTTTGAAGACCTCGGTACCGTAGTGAACAATGTAGGTCCAGACTGCAATTTGCGCCCCCACATAAAACAATTGCGCAATCACGCTTTCGACGTAGCGCGAATTGCCCATAAGTCGTCCAAAGGTTCCCCCCAGATCAAGCCCGGCACCGTCGTTGGATTTACTGCGCGGCATCTTGGTCAAAAGAATCGCTAGGAAGACAACGGCCAGAACAATTCCAATCGTCACGTAAGGACCACGCACAACGCCAAGGTCCGTCAGCTTTAGCGCTTCGAATTCAGCCGTCGGAAGTTCGGCGCGTTCCGGACCGCTCAGGGGGCTGATCTTTTCAAGAATGAATGTTTTGGCGACCCAGGCACCAGTAATCGATCCAATCGGATTGAATGCCTGCGCGAGATTCAGACGCTGAGTGGCCGTTTCCTCACTCCCCATCGAAAGGATATAGGGGTTGGCACTGGTCTCCAGAAAACTCAAACCGCAGGTCATGATGAAAAAAGCCGCACAGAATGGCCAGAAGATTCCCCATTGGCTGGCAGGAATAAACAGCAATCCACCGGCCGCATACAAAACCAACCCCAGCAGAATGCCGGACTTGTAAGTAAATCGCTTGATAAAGATCGCGGCAGGAATCGCCATAAAGCAGTATCCGCCATAAAACGCAAACTGCACAAAAGCACTAATAAATGTGCTCTGGTTAAAAATGTTTCCAAACCCCTTCACCAACGGATTGGTAATATCGTTGGCAAATCCCCACAACGCAAAACAGAACGTGACCAAAATAAAAGGGATCAGATACTGCCCCGGAATGACACCGCCCGAATCAGCGCCGTTTTGACGGTCTGAATTACTCTGGGCAACTGCACTGTCTGGAGATTCGTAAGGATTGTTTTCTTTATCTGTCATAATCAGTCGTCATGGGTGATGCAGGTAGGAAAATGGAAACCTTGCAGGTGGTGGAGGGAACTTGGCCAAACCAAGACAAACCAAGCAGTTGCCGGAACGCCTGTAAATAAGCATCCCACTCCCGTTCATCACAGCACCTGCGGATGTTACGATAACAGCACATTCTAGTCACCGTAATCGGCTTGTGATACAGGTTGTCAGCCGGAGTTCAAAAAAATCAACTCCGACTCTAACGATTGGCGAAACTGATCCGCGCGAGGAACGTTTCACCAATCGGGACAGCAATCGGTTACCGCATTTCAGGTGGCTTCCACTTGGTGTTGCCTGCTGATTCAAAATCTCCCCGTCATTTCAAAAAACCACAAACGAAGCAAATCATCATGACACAGAACAACCATCCCAATCCTGATCGCCGGACATTCCTGACTGCGGCAACTGCCGCAACTGCCGCAGCCTCACTGGCGGTGGCCAGCTCTGGTGTGGCCGCCGCCCAGGAAAACACCAGCAAGAAATTCTCCATGAAGTTTGCACCTCACCCGGGCATGTTCAAGGCATCGGCGGGCAAGGACGTGATTGATCAGATTAACTTCTGCCATGAACAGGGTTTCACGGCGTTTGAGTACAACGGCATCAAAAAGGAAACCGAACAGAAGCAACAGAAAATTGGCGACACCTTAAAGCAAAACGGCATGGAGATGGGCGTGTTCGTGGCGTACGCCGATTTCGTCCGTCCAACTTTCGCCAACCCCAATGAAAAAACCACTACGGAGGTCCTAGACCAAATCAAGGGCTCTGTCGATGTCGCGAAACGTTGTGGTGCGCGGTTTGTTACCGTAGTGCCCGGTTCGATTGACCAACCTGCCCCGGGAGGTGACCGATATGGTGGCCCGCGACTGGCCGAAGGTTTTCAAACGGGTTATGTCATCGATATGCTACGGAAGTGCGCCGAGATTCTCGAACCCGAGAAAATTGTCATGGTGCTGGAACCACTCAACTGGCACGCCAATCACGGCGGGGCGTTCCTGCGCGACTCTGATCAAGCCTACGCGATTTGTCGCGCGGTTGATTCGCCCAGTTGCAAGATTCTGTTTGACATCTACCACCAGCAGATTAGTGAAGGGAACCTGATCCCGAATATCAATCGGGCATGGGACGAGATTGGTTACTTTCAGGCCGGCGACAACCCGGGCCGCAAGGAACCGGGCACCGGGGAGATTCACTACGGCAATGTTTTCAAAGCGATCGCAGATCGCAGCAAAAAAGACGGGCGCGATCTGATCGTCGGCATGGAGCACAAAAATTCGAAGGGCGGTAAAGCAGGCGAGCAGGCCGTGATCAACGCCTATCGCGCGGTCGAACCGTAGCGGGAAGCCACTTACCGTTGAGAAAATCCAGTTTCGCCCAATAGGGCCGTTGGAAATCAGCGCGCTTTCGTGCATCCTCAAGAATCACTTCCCGCGAAGGCGCCACGGACCCGGTAAACGACCCGCGCCCACTAATCTTGATCTCCCGACTGAAATCAAAATAGTCCGGCCGCAACCACAATGTCGCTCCTGTCCCCGCCTTGCCCACGAAAAATGAATTCGGTCTGGTACCGTCAATCCTCCCATCGATCTTCAGCACACTGATATCGCGTCTGGTACGAAACAATTCGGGCCATTTGACATTCTTCAAGGGGAATCCGTGGATCTCGAGAAACCAGAAATAATTATCCGCCGGCCTGATCGATTTGCACTCGAACTCAAACCCTGACGAACTCGGATACCGGCGCTTCTGCGCCCGCATCCACTTGAAGGCCTCCGGCACGTCCTCCCGAAATTGCTCATCCAGTCGCCCAAGATACTGAACCACCGTGCAGGCGTTGCGTGCCTTCGATGTCAGCCAGGCGTTCCACGCGTCCTGGCAACCACGAATGCTGCCAATGTGTCGTTCGCCGACCACCGCATATACCGGCAACCGGTTGCCGGTGTTCTTCGCGTAGATCAGCGGGTACTTCTGAATCCCTGTCGCCGACACGGCAACGATTCCCGCCCAGTGTTCGGGATGCGCCGTCCCGACATCATAGGCGACATCCGCCCCAATTCCGTGCCCCTGAAGGAACACACGATCGGAGTCCACCGAAAAACGACGCATCGACTCACGCAGCGCCTTCATCACGATCAAATGTTCGCGCACTGAGTACTCAACCCGCCGCTGCCCGGGAGCGCGCCAGTCAATCGCCACCACAATCGTGCCATTGCGCGATGCACTGCCATAACGCACGCCCAGACCTTTGTTGAAATCACCGCACCAATGCCGAAGCTGATCTTCCACTTTCGCCGCTCCCGGCAAACTGATCATCGTCGGGTAACGATGGTATGGATCGTACTCCGTTGGCAAATGTGCCAGACAGCGATACTTTTTTGGTTCGGGAGCTGCTTTTGTACCGTCCAGCGTCACGAAAAACTCGATCGGCTGTTGCCCATCATAATCCCCCACCAGCTCATGTTTTGGCGGCAGCATATTGGCCAGCATGGGTGCCAGATAGCTCGGATCGCTGCTTTCAAATTTGGCCAACCGCTGGAGAATTTCGGTGCGCTGTTCCTGTTCGGTCGTCGCCAGATATTCATTGACGAAATCACGCACCGCATACAGTGACTGTGCAATTGCCCAATTATCAGTGGCATTGTTGCTGCCCAACAGCCATCCGCTGATGGCCAGAGCAATGTTTTGCTGGTCTTTGTTTTTGGGATCGGCCGACAGCCGGGCGAAACTGTCCAACCGCTGCAGGTTATGCAGGTTCAGGTCCTCCTGCACCTCCTGGCGAAATCGCGACAGCGCTTCGGACTGTTCGTCGGTCAACTGTCCCGCGGGACGGCGGTTCATCTTTTCCACGGCATCCACCACCCGCGCTAACAGCAGTTCGCGCTGTTCGCGCTGTCGATCCACTTGGTCCAACAGATCATCCAGTTCCACCGTGGTCTCGGGGGCCAACCCTTTGCGGTCGATCGCTTTGATCCAACGCGTTCCAAGGTCTGTTTGGCCGGCTTCAAAGGTCAACAGAATCTCACGCAACTGCTGCTTGGCCTCTTCCTGAAGTACGATCAAGCGTTTCTGTTCGATCTGCTGTTTCTGATCGGGAAATCTTTCGGCAATCCTCAGCAATTCATCTTTTGCATGACCATAGCGGCCCGCCTGGTAAAGAAAGTCAGGGATTCTCAACCACGCCGTTACCTGGTTTGGATCGACGATTTCATTTTCCAACACCCCCTTAAGCACGGGAGTGGGGATCGTCCCGATCGCCAGACTCATCTCCCAGTCGCGCGGCGACAGGTTGGTGCCGCCGGAAAGTGATTTAACGGTTACGTACCGCGGGTTGAGCTTTGTAATGCCCTGAACGTACCGGGCACGTCCCTCGCGCGTGCGGACCGTCAGAATCCGATGCCCGTTTTCGTTGAATGGTTCGGCAAACATAAACGGAGCGGCACCTTTATTGGGGCCCTCATAGACGCGCTGCCAGATATCAACCTCCGTTTCGTTGCGGGTCGAATCGACAACCTTCAGCAGGCTGTCCCGATTGACAAAAACCCGTTTCAGTCCGTCATTGACGACAACCACCTTTTCGCCCGCCCCGGTTCTTACCTCGCCCGTTTCAACACTGATCTCTTCCACGTTGAACAATTTACCGTCGTATTTCAGTCCCGACTCCATCGTGACAACAACACGGCGCCCCTGGGCATGCACCCCGCCAGATGCGGCGCAGATCACTCCAACAAGCAACGCTGAAACGATCGAAGAAATTGACTTACCAGGCATAATTTTGATTCAAGCGGCCCTGCGATGTTGGCATCATCCAGCCCTGACCGGGGGATCTTGATGGAGGAGGATAAAAATTCACTGCCCCGGGGAAGTATCGACATTTTGCCGAACTCTCATGACTGGTGTATATTCTGATGGTTTCCCGTGGACGGTTTCGCCAAAATTTACACCGCGATATGTTACCATTGTATCCTCCGCGCGCACCATAAATCAACCACGAGCTCCCTCTTGGCCGTGCCCCCCTCAACTTCCCAACCCGCATCGTCCGACACGATCACCCTGCCAAGGTGGACAATCCATTTTCAGGCTTTGTTACTGGGCGTGGTGGCAACAACATTTTTCCTGTTCGGTATTCTGGTGGGGTCGTCTACCTCCAGCCCGGGTCAATTGGCCGGAGAAACTCCAGGCGACGCGCACGATTGCCGCGTTTCGGGACGGCTAATGACGGGCTCCAATCAAATTCACACGCCTGCGACCGGTGGCGTGGTGCTTGCACTGCCCCGGGACCGGGTGCCTGAAGCCCCCCTTGCCGCAGCAGGCATCACCCCGGGTGACTTCCAACCGCTGGACAACCAAACCATCGCCGCCATTCATGAATTGGGCGGTGCGGTTGCGCGAGTCCAGGGCGACGGGCAATTTGATTTGATTGTCGATGGGAATCGCGGCTACTTTTTATTGGGCGTGGTGAAGGTGACCGGTGCGGCGCCACCTGTTCCGGATTCAAAAATGCAATTCTTGAAAGGATTTTTTCAACCGGTACAAAAGCTGACGTCCGGCAGCCGTTTGGGATGGCAAAAGTTCCGCTCCGATGATGACATGGTCGATCTGTCTGTTTTGCTGGTTGAGCAACCATGATTATTCATATCGATATGGACGCGTTCTACGCATCGGTCGAAATCCGGGACAACCCCGAACTGGCGGGGAAGCCGGTTGTCGTGGGAGGATCGCCAACTGGCCGCGGTGTCATTTCGGCGGCCAGCTACGAAGCGCGAAAATACGGAATTCATAGCGCGATGCCCTCGCACGAAGCATTGCGAAAATGCCCTCATGCGGTGTTCATTAAAAACAGAATGTCGCACTACGCCGCAATCTCCCGTCAGATTCGCGCGATCTTTTTCAGTTTCACCTCGCTGGTCGAACCGTTGTCTCTGGATGAAGCGTTTCTGGATGTCGGCGGTTGCCTGCGACTGTTCGGCAGTGGTCCTGAGATTGCCCGTCAAATCAAATCCAAAATTTTCGCCGAAACCGGCTTGGTCGCATCGGCGGGCGTCGCCCCCAATAAATTTCTTGCCAAAATTGCCAGCGATCTGGATAAACCCGATGGCCTGACCATCGTCGATCCGGAAGACATCCACGCCTTTCTTGACCCGCTGCCGATCGCACGCGTCTGGGGGATTGGCCCCAAGACCCGACACAAGTTCACGCGTTTGGGTGTTCACACGATTGCTCAACTCCGACAACTGGATCTCAAACTACTACAGACGCAACTGGGAGACAGCGCCAACCACTTCTACAAACTGGCGCGTGGTATCGACGACCGCCCGGTCATTCCCGATCGTATCGCCAAATCGGTTTCCCACGAACACACTTTCCCCCTCGATATCCGCGCTGATGAAGTACTCAGCGCGTGGCTGCACGAATTGGCGGATCTGGTCGGACGACGGCTGCGACGCCACGAGATTTTCTCCAAAACCATTCAACTCAAGTTGCGATACGACGACTTTGAAACGATCACGCGACGGAAAACGATCGCTGCCACCCATTCTACCCAAATGCTGTTTGAAACGGCCAACCGTTTACTGGCCGATGTCAACCGTTCCGCTGACCGGGGCGTACGTTTGATCGGGCTGGGTGCCGCCAACCTCAGTCGATCCACCGCACAACAAATGGCCCTGTTTGACCAGGAAGATCAACAGAAGCAATCGCGCGTCGATCAAATCTCTGATTCCATCCGGGACAAGTTTGGGCAAAAATCACTGAACCGGGGTAGCAACCTCGAACACAAGATACGCCTCAGGCCCGACCCCCGGATTGGCAATGAAGATTGATCGCAATGCACTTCGACTGATATTGCTGTTGCTCACAGTCGCGGGTGAGACAACCGCACTTTTTGGCCAACAGCCCGGCACGAAAATCACCATCGAACCAGCCCCCAGCCCTGCGGTCGAATTGGTGTCGGAAGGTGGCCATTTGGCATTTCCCCCGGTCAACATCAAATTTAAAAACCAACTGTTCACCCGGCTGATCCCCTGCCAGTTTGCCAAACCGATTCTCTACCCCGTCAGAACCCCCGCGGGAGTCGCGGTCACGCGTCCGTGGCCGGTAGCCCCCTCCCAAACAGAAGGCGTTGCCGATGATCACCCACACCACAAATCCATGTGGTTTGCACACGAAATCAACGGGGTCGATTTCTGGAGTGAAACGGGCGGACGCATCAAGGTCAACGATGTCGCAATCGACCAAGACGCCGGCATCAGCACCTCCAGCAACTGGGTGACACACGGCGGAGTGACGATTTGCAGCGACCGGACGCGCTACCGCTTCGGTCAGTTGCGAATCAAACGCGACGATAAAACTTCCAACGACAAATTAACCAACTGGATCGATGTTCGGATTCGTTTGTTGGCATCCGCAGGCGATGTGAAACTGAAAGACACGAAAGAAGGATTTTTTGCGATTCGCACCCATCCGGATTTGAGACTGTCACCAGACCCGAAACGCGGTGTGGTCAATGTGTTCGGGCATGCAGTCAACAGCGCCGGGCAAACGGATAAACAACTGTGGGGACAGACCGCTCGCTGGGTGATGTACTACGGCCCGGTCAATTCCCAACCAGTATCAATTATCATGTGTGACCACCCCAACAACTTCCGACATCCGACCCCATGGCACGCACGTGACTATGGATTGATCACCGCCAATCCTTTTGGATTACACGACTTCCTGAAAAAACCGGCCGGTTTCGGTGCCGTCAATCTGGGCAAAGGGCAATCCCTCACACTCCGGTACCGCGTCTACGTTGCCGACGGAATTCTGGATGTGGACCAAGCCAACGCACTGTTTGAACTTTGGCCCGACAGCGCGGTCGGATTGAAACAGCGCAAGTAGTAACGGGCAAACGCAACACACCCCGGCAACGGCACCGATGATGGAAACATTGGTCAGACGAACACGAAATCTATTCCTTCAACCGCCCCGCATGGGTGCCGCTGGCCAAAACCTCGATCGTATCAATCGTGGCCTGTTCAACCGCCAGCCTCCAGTGCTCTTTGGCCTGCCTCTGGTACTTCTCCTGTTGGTAGGCAAAAATAATACCACGACTGCTGTTGATGATCGCCCCGCACCCGTTGTCGTCAAAAGCGGCTGCCACATCAGCGGCCGTTCCCCCTTGAGCACCAAAGCCGGGAACCAGCAGGATGGAGTTCGGCATTTGCGCGCGTAATTCTGCCAGCTGTTGCGGGTAGGTGGCACCGACCACCGCACCGACAATGCCATAACCACTTTCCCCCCGGGTCAGACAACAAAGCCGCTGAATTTCGTCAGCAACATGTTGGTGAATTGTCTGTCCGCCATTGACGACCTGTTCCTGTAGTGCATCGCTGCCGGGGTTTGATGTTTTGCACAACACGAACAACCCGGCCCCATTATTTTTCGCAGTATCGAAAAACGGTTCCAGCGTGTCAAAACCCATGTACGGATTGACCGTCAGGCAATCACATCCCCAGGCCGTTTGGCTTTTATGGCCAAGGTACGCGCTGGCGTACGCCTGTGCCGTTGAGCCAATGTCGCCGCGTTTGGCATCCATCACCACGACCAATCCTGACGCAGTGGCGTAATCAACGACTTCGGCCAACGCCGCCATCCCCAGCGGACCAAGCTGCTCAAAAAACGCAGCCTGCGGTTTGATGGCGGGAACCAAATCCTTGACCGAATCAATAATCGCGATGCCAAATTCGGCGAAAGCGTTGGCGACACTTTCCAGATCTTCCGGGTTTACACTCTCCCTGATCAAATCTGGCAACTGCTCCAGACGCGGGTCAATGCCCACCACCAGCGGAGTTTGCTTGAGCGCTATCGCACTGGTCAGTCGGTCACCAAAGTGGGCGGGAGTAAAACGATCTGAATCCGTCGAAGTCATATCAACAAGCAGGATAGAGTTAAGTTGAGTAGGCGGTAAACGTTGGCCGTGCGAATCGCCAAATTTTACCAAAGTTTACCTAACGGAGCGCTGGCGGAACAGCCTCCATCCATCTCCATCTCTACCTCTACCTCTACCTCTACTGGGCCAAATGCTCCGGCGGCCAACGCGATGAATAGGTCTGACCGGTATCTAACTCAACACCGCCTGACTTGCGTTCTACTGCGGCACAGATATTTCTCAGCATGCCTGCAAATACGAATTGGTGAATCGGATACAGGGCATACCAGTAGGCCAACCCAAACACGCCCACCGGGTCAAAGATGGCCGTTTGGCGCACCGTGCTAATGCCGTCATTGTCGTTTACCTCAAACTCCAGCCACGCGCGCCCCGGCACTTTCATCTCCGCCCGCAATCGCAGCAGCCTGCCGTCCTGAATCTCTTCCACCCGCCAGAAATCCAGAGCATCACCAGGCCGCAATTGATCATCGTCACGTCGGCCGCGTCGCACCCCGACACCACCTACCAACAGGTCTAGAAAACCCCGAATCCGCCACAGCCACGAACCGTAGTACCATCCCGTTTTACCGCCAATGCGGCGAATCGGTTTGAAAGCAGCGGCTTGGTCGGCCGCCACGGTTTGCGTGCGTGAGTCAACCAATCGCGACCCAAACCGGACACCGCCCCAACTTTTCATGCGCCCCCCCGACGAAATCGCATCCGACCAGCGCGTGCGGGCATACTCCTGATCCTCACACACCAGTGCCCGCGCGATGGCCAGTTCTGTTGACAGTGGCACAACGGAAAAATACCGATCAACAACATTATTGGATATCAGCGTCGAGTTCCGCAAACTCTCAATCAGCTTCCGGCCAACCCGTGCGTACAGCGGCGTCACCAATCCCAACCATAGGCTGGACAGGTAGGGCGTCAGCAGGGGCACCGGGATCATCCACCGACGCAAACCACGCAATCGCGCATACAGTTGCATCAACTGTCCGTAAGACAACTGGTCCGGTCCACCAATCTCAAACACGACCGTTTTGCGGATGGGAAGTTGTCGCGCTTCCATCAAATAGGTCAGCACATCCTCTACGGCGATGGGTTGCGCCATCACCTGCACCCATTTGGGGCAGATCATCACCGGCAATTGTTCGACCAGTGCACGGATCATTTCGAAAGACAGACTGCCGGAACCGATGATGATCGAGGCACGAAACTCAATCACGGCTGCTGAAGACGTGCGGAGAATATTACCGATCTCTTGCCGACTGCGGAGATGCTTGGAAAGTTTATGGTCAGGGTTCCCCAACCCTCCCAGATAAATGATGCGTTGCACCTGTTGTGCGGAACAGGCGGCGGCAAAATTTTCGGCCGCGATCCGATCGGTTTCTTCGAAATCAACATCCGCTCCCATCGAGTGAACCAGATAGTAGGCCGTGTGAATTCCCTCAAGTGCCTTGTTGAGCGATTCCGGATCAAGAGCATCGCCAAACACGCACCGGGTTTTTTCGCCAACAATTTCCTGTAGCGACTCCGGTCTGCGCGACATGCATCGTATCGCATGCCCTGATTGCTCCAGCAGGGGCAGCAACCGGCCGCCCACGTACCCGGTGGCACCGGTCAAAAGGATTTTATAGGTTGGATTTGGAGAATCCTGCACATCAGCACTTCATGATCAGTGGTATGGTATTTGTCATCGCAGAAACCGCAGATTCGTCCGGATTTGCAACAGGTCTCTTACGGCACAAAAAGACACAAAAAAAATGGCCAAGCATGTGAACGCTTGGCCATTTATGTTGGTTTTTCATTTGGTCGAACAGATCGACCAAGAACGTCGGTCGGGGTTATGCAACCTGAACGTTCTCTGCACAAGGGCCTTTTTGCCCCTGAGCTTCTGTAAATGTCACTCGCTGACCTTCCTGAAGGTCATCGAAGTGAACACCTTCCAGGTTTGAGGAGTGGAAGAACAAGTCTTTGCTTTTGCCAACGTCGATAAAGCCAAACCCCTTGTCGGTGAGTCGTTTGATTGTGCCTTCAGCCATGGTTCACTAATTCCTTAAAATATTTTGCAGTGCAATGGAACAAACATTTTTCCAATAACTAGATGCCTGCGGAGCCAACTGTACCAGATATTAGCCAACACAACGCCGTAAACTGGGGAAGTTTCACCAAAAGGCACTTTCAGAGCTACTTTTTTGGCAAAACGGGAGATTTTCACCGGCAAGGCCCACTATTTACCGCCCGGTCGCCGCCTGTCCCCGATTCAAATCAGCGACCATTTCGCAGCCAGGCGTCGCCAGAGGCGGCATTGGGGAAACGATTCTTGATCAATTAACAAAACCTAAACAGGCTGGAACAGCATCAAATCTGCGGCGAGCGTGACGTCCATCTGGTCGATACCTTCGAGCCGTTGATGCTGGCGGTTTCGCACCGCGCGGTAGGTCATCGCCAGCGCATCGCGGATCTGTTCGGCGTCCAACGCAACCCGATCCATCCAAAGCTTGTGCTCGACCAGGCCAAGCCCGTGCGACCGCATCGCATCGACAACCTGCTCCCATCGGCTGCGCCGATGGCCTTCCGTCTGCGTTTGCTCCCGTAGTTCAACCAGATCCTCCTCCCCCGGCACCGCGACAACCAAAACTCCATCGGCAGCCAGTACCCGGGCAATTTCGGCCTCCGGCCGGCGACCGAACAACGATACAATACACCCAACACTGCCGTCGGCAACCGGCAACACACGATCCGCGTTGGCCAGCACCCACGTGGCCGCTGGCCAGCGACGCGCCGCCAACCTGATCGCTTTGCGGGACAGGTCAATGCCACAGTAGCCATCGGCCTGGTCGCCAAAGAGCGCCGGACCAAACGTCCCCTCCCCACAGCCCAAATCGAGGACCCGCAAATGATTCGGAACGTCCGACACCGGGCCGGGGTTCACCCAAGGTTTGAGGGCCTCGATCAACCCCGTCGCATGACCGCGTTCGAGCCAGCGATGACGCGCCAGCACGGCTTCATCGTTATCCCCCGGACGCAACGACTTCTTGTCCTGAGGCTGGGTCAAATTCCAGTAGCCACCTTTGGATTGGTCAAAATGATGCCCTGAGCCACAGAACAGCCCCGATCCGCGCTGTTGGAGCATTTGGCAACAGCCGCGCACTGTGCATCTCAATACAAACATCAAAAAATTTCAGCTCAATGGGTCGGATGTTGAAAATCGGCAGGGCCGCGATGATGTCAAAAATTGGAAATAAATCAACTCGCTATCCCCGCTGCCTGTGGTTGGGACGACAAAAAGAGAATAAAACGGAAAGATATTGGGCCATAGTGGCGTCTTCACCAACGAGATACCGCTTACAATTTCGACCAATTTCAAATTACGTCAAATAATCGGCTTTCGAGACTTGATGTGCTTCCCAAGTTTTGAAAGGTATGAAAATTCTGCAATTTCTGAAAGTTGGCTTCGATGCAACCATTACACCTTCGCCACACTGCGATTGCAATCGCGATACTGGTTTCAGTTTCATTATCCCGCAATGGTTTAACTCCACTCTTTGCCGGCGACTGGCCGACGTTTCGCGGTTCAGATCGCACTGCAGTCGCCCCTGACACCGATCTACTGGAGCAGTGGCCCACCGCAGGCCCCGAACTGGAATGGGAAACCTCGGGAGCCGGTCGCGGATACGCCGGCGTCGCGATCGCCAACGGACGCCTCTACACACTCGGCGACGGGTCGTCGATCGAAAACAGCAAGGACGAGTATCTGACCTGTTTCAACCTGGCTGACGGCAAGCACCTGTGGAGCGCTAGGACCGGTCCCGCTTGGACCGTCGGCAAACCCTCCTGGCAAAGCTCGCGCGGCACACCCACGATTGATGGGGATCGGGTCTATGTAGTCACACCCGCCGGAAAATTATTCTGCATTGGCACCGACGGCGCATCGCGGTGGCAGGTCGATCTGAAGGAGAACTTCAAAGGAAAGAAAGCAGAAATGTGGGGCTACAGTGAGTCGGTATTGATCGATGGCGACCTGTTGATTTGCACGCCCGGCGGCCCCGGACAAACCATGGTCGCTCTGAATAAACAGACCGGGAAAAAGGTCTGGTCAACGCCTCGCCCCGGTGATCGCGGGGCCGGACACTCCTCGGTAGTGATCTCGAACGTTGGATCCACGCGCGTGTACGTCCAAATGACCGGCAGCGGGGCAATGGGCGTTCGCGCCACTGATGGAAAACGGCTGTGGACCTTTGACATTGATAAAACAACCGCCGTCATCCCCACGCCCATCATTCGCGATGATCTTGTGTTTATTTCAGTCGGCTATAAACGCGGCGGTGCACTGCTACGCCAGGTTCCCGTCGGAGACGATGTCAACATTGAACCCGTCTATTCTCTAAATAAAAAACTCTCCAACAAACATGGAGGTGTGGTTCTGGTGGGTGACTACGTCTACGGAGATTCTGACGATCGCGGCACACCGTTTTGTGCCGAATTGATGACCGGAAAAATTATGTGGAAATCGCGCGGATCGGGTAAAAAGTCTGCCAGCATCGCAGCCGCAGACGGACACCTGTACATCCGCTACAGCGACGGGACAATGACGCTGGTGGAGGCCAACCCCGACCGTTTCAAGGAAACCGGCAGCTTCAAAGTTCCCGGCAGCGGCACGCGCCCCAGTTGGGCTCACCCGGTCATTCTGGACGGGAAATTGTATTTGCGAGAGGGCGATAGAATTCTCTGCTACAACATTGCATCGTAGTGATTTCTCACGAACTTATAGAACTCGGCTCGTTCTAATTCTTTCGCCTCGGCAGACATACAAATCAGTCATTGCGAGCTTCTACTAACTGTTGAGCATTTCCTGAACGCGTGCGGGATCTTTTCTTTTTTCGTCCGTGGGTGGCGGTTTGATCCATTCAATCTCAATGTCATCGAATTCTGCGTGACGCTTGAAATCGGCGAAAATATCTTTTACATCTTGATCCATGTGGACGGTATTTGACAAATCAATAATCACTTTGCTCCCGGGCTCGATTTCCTGAATCACCGTCTGAATATTTCCCTTGTTGATAAAGAAGACACGTTCGGCGAGTATCAGGTTGTAGACTTTTCGACCGTCAACCTCCCGCACGCTGGTCCAAAGCGACTTGAAATAGCTGCTTTGCAGAATAAAGAACAGCGATACAACCAGCCCGATCCCGATTCCGATCAGGAGATCTGTTCGCAGGATTGCCACGATGGTAATAATGAAAGGCAAGAACTGGGTCCAACCATTGGCGAACATCTCTTTGAACTTGGAGGGATGAGCCAGCTTGTAGCCTACAACAAACAGAATCGCTGCCAAACTGGCCAACGGGATCAACTCGAGAAGACCGGGAATCGCGATCACACAGGCAATCAGGAAGATGCCGTGGACAAACGAGGCCAGTCGCGACTGAGCCCCGGACTGAATGTTGGTCGAACTGCGAACAATCACTTGTGTAACGGGCAACCCCCCCAGCATTCCAGAGATGAAGTTTCCGATTCCCTGGGCTCGCAATTCTTGATTCAAGTCGGTTTGGCGACGTTGTGGGTCAAGTTTGTCGGTTGCTTCAGCACAGAGAAGTGACTCAAGGCTGGCAACGATCGCAAGCGTGATGGCGCAGACCAAAATCATCGTCGCCGCACGAAACGGAGAAACGGAAACCTCACCTGACTCATCCGATCTAATCGCCTCTCGAATGTCGCCGAGTGCATTCATCATGCCGCCGGCGATCGTCCTATCGGAGACTTTCCCGATCGCTTCCTCCAATGTTTTCAGCTGAGCATGTGCAGTATTAACTGCGGAGCCCGATGTCCCCAACGACTCTCGCAAATCGGCGATAGCCGGGCTCAAATCATTCGCAATCGACTCGTCGGTTAGTTGCGCCAGTTTCTTGCCAAACTCGTCCAACGTGTCTGTCGCCCCTTCGATGGCAGCTGCTGCGTTTGTGCTGCCGCCGCCATGCGAACCATGACCGATTTGCATTTCTGTCGAAGTGATCGCCGAAGGCTTAAAATGTGGAAAAATGAACTGGAAGCCTCCGGCCCCCGATTCTTCCACCTCACCGGCAGGAGAATGGCCATCGTGAATTCCTGCGATTTTCTTTGCGGTGGCCGGATTGAGTTGAACAAGATGGTCTTGGTCGATCTTCATCGGGGTTGCGTTAAAGGCTAGGTTAAGCAGAACGCCTGCGACTACGGCAACCAATGGCCCCTGAATGATTTTGCTCCAGCCGAACTTCGTAATCGCTTTCGTCTGCCAAAGGATCAAAATTGCTAGGCAAACCAGAGTCACGACCACCGGGCCGATCGAAGGGTTCAAAAACGCGTAGTAGATTTCCGAAAACGTGTTGTGACCGTCGGCTTGCGAAAATGCCATATCGCCTTCGTAGTCCTTATCGTAGCCAAGCGCATGCGGGATCTGTTTCAGGATAATAATCAGGCCAATCGCGGCGAGCATTCCTTTAATCACCGACGTCGGAAAGTAGTAACCGATCGTCCCGGCTTTGAAGATCCCCAGCAGAAACTGAATTACTCCCGCCAGAACAACGGCCAAAAGAAAGTTTTGAAAGCCAAGCTGTAAAATCGCTGGTGCGACAATCGCAACCAGACCGGCGGCCGGTCCGCTAACGCCTAACGATGAGTTACTGAATAACGTCACGACCAGTCCGCCAACGATCCCGGCAATAATGCCGGACATCGCTGAACCGCCAGAGGCCAATGCAATACCTAAACACAATGGAATCGCGACCAGAAAGACCACCAGTCCTGAAGGGACATCCGTCTTCCAGTGTTTTAACTCACTCAGCGTGGTGAAAGGGCCAGTGCGTTGCATCTTGTTTTACCTGTAAGAAATTGAAGTATTAGACGATTGGCAGTTGAAAGCTTACCGTTGGCGATGCTGTCAGCTTCGCTCCGACGCTCTCAGCGTCGCCAACGGATGGTAAATTCCTAACTGCCGGACGCCTTAGTAAGTATTGGAAACCAATCGACAGTCCAAGCCAATAGAGATGGGCAACTTTAAAAGAAGATCCGGCCGAAACTTCGGAATGATTCGGCCCGCAGGTGGTCGCAAGACAGGCCCAGTTCCAGTTGGTAATCTACAACACAAGTCACCTACAAAAGTGCACAGGTCCCCCCCTTCAATACAGCATGGTACGCAGGTGGCTGCTGAAGCCATTGGGTCGCCTGGGCTGGACTGCCTGAAGGCGGGAAGTGGGCGCGAATGAGTTCTCAGTTTTCTTGAAAAGCAATCCATACCAGACAACTAAAACTACTCTTTTTTCAGTGAACAGAATTCGCCTGTTACGATGACCGTGACATACGCTAACCGCATGCTCAAAAGAATGGCAACCGTTGACGGGCGGGCTTTAACTGGCCATTGTCAGCCGGGACTTCTGAGACTTGACAGGCAAATTGTGATAATCAGAACAATGCATTGTCAACTTTGACCGTGGCGATTTCCATATTTTTTTAAGGATTTCCATAGCACTCCGTGACTAACGCACCGCCAACTGACGCACCGACAATTGACAATTTCATTCGGTTCCGGACCGGTCCGACTCATATCTTTAGCATTTCACAAATTTTTCAATTAAATCCATCGCTGCCGCTTCGCGTTCGCCGGCGGTTTTATCGACAATCACCCTCAATCGGTGCATGGTTTCATCGATCTCCTGCCTAGGCAAAAAATCCAGTCGGGTCGCCAGAATAGCGGCCTCTAGGACGGCATGTTTCGCCCGATTGAAGCCCCAAAAATCTCGCAGTTTGCCGTGGCGAACCGTCGAACAATTCAAATGCATGCGTGAGCCCGTTTCGTCAATGAAGCCGACCTCAAATTCATAAAACCGGCACGCCTCCGCAAGGATCTTCCCCTCGATCGACTTGGCATCAATCAGGTCGGGGTTCTTCGGCTTCTGACCAATGGCCGTCATCGCAAACAACATCACGTCGTCGGTCACGTGCATCACACCACAGCGTGTTCGTTTCAAATTGGCAAACGTACGTGAGGTGTCAAACGGTCGCAGTGCGAACTGACCGATCTCAGTACCGCGCGCAGCATCGCACGCCGACGAAATCGTCGGTCCCATCGGCGAAATATTGGTCGAACCATCTTCGTTGATCGTGGTAACAATCGCTTCGAGAATCATGGAGAAAGCGTCCGTGGTTGCGTCGTAGGAATGTCGGCAATCTTCAGGAAATTGGCCAGCAGCTGGTACCCATTTTCAGTCAGGATCGACTCAGGGTGAAACTGTAGCCCGACCATCGGCAGAGTCTGATGCTCAACCGCCATGATTGTGCCGTCGGTCGCTACCGCCGTTACTTCCAAACACTTCGGCAGCATCAGTTTTTCCGCAATCAAGGAGTGGTAGCGTCCCACCTGCAATGGATTGGGAATATTTTCAAACATTGGCGAATGCGTGTGTTTGACCATGCTGGAGCGACCATGCATTGGACCTCCAGAGCGAATAATTCGCCCGCCGCATCCCTGCACAATCGCCTGATGCCCCAGACACACCCCCAGAATCGGATACTCACTGGCCAGCGCGCGTACGACTTCCAGTGAGATGCCTGCCTCGTCCGGTGTGCAAGGCCCGGGCGAGATCACAATTGCGGCGGGAGCCATCGCACGAATTTGCCCGATCGACAGGGAATCAGTACGCACCGTGGTCGTTTTCAGGCCAAGCTGGCGAACGTAACGTGCGAGGTTATGGACGAAGCTGTCGTAGTTGTCGATGATCAGCACTTCACTCATGACCGTTCCTCACGGTGTTTTCATTGTTCACATTGTTCATTGAGGCCGCCCGCAACATTCCTGCCGCCTTGGTCCAGGTTTCCTGATACTCGGCCTCCGGAGATGACCGGCTGACGATGCCGCCGCCAACGGGAATTTGCCACCAGCCATTCTGTGCGGTCACCGTTCGAATCAAAATGTTCAGATCTGCCGTGCCGTCAAACCCAAGATAACCCATTGATCCGCAGTACGCACCACGCGCATCAGGTTCCAGTTCGGCGATAATTTCCATCGCCCGCACCTTGGGAGCCCCCGTGATCGAACCGCCGGGAAAAATTGCTGTGATTAAATCAGCCAGATCACACTCTGGCCGCAGTTTGCCCTCCACCGAAGAAACCAGATGCAGCACACTGGCGTACTCTTCCAGTTGACACAGTTGAGGAACCACGACCGAGTCATCATCGCAGACACGCGCGAGATCGTTTCTCATTAGATCCACGATCATGGTGTTTTCCGCAATGTCTTTCCCGCTGGAGAGCAGATCTTCACGGGCGTGAATATCGACGATCGGTTGACCGGTGCGCGGCCGAGTCCCCTTGATTGGGCGCGTTTCAACGATCCGGTCCCGCACCGAAACCAGTCGTTCCGGCGATGCACTGACGATCTGCGTGCGGGCGAAACCATCAATAGAAAAATCAAAATATCCACTGAATGGGGCCGGGTTGCATTGGCATAACCGGTCGAACAATTCAACGGAATCGCAACAGGATTTCAGCCGCAACTGTTGAGCCAGATTAATCTGGAAAACATCGCCGTCGTAAATATATTGAATCGCTTTCTTGACCGCAGCAATATAGCTGTCTTTGCAGAAGTTGCTGGTCAGGCCTGCCGGACCACTCATCTCGTGCTGCGGTGACGATGAATCTAGGGCTGACGCAACCGGCACGGCGCGGTCGAGCGGCTCAGGTGGCTGCGGCACTTCCAGCCGGCTGATGAGTTCGCGCGTGCGTTGTCGCGCGCGGGCGGTTCTGGCGTTCGGCTCGGTTTCCGGGAATCCCTGTGAAATAATGTGGCAGGAGTTTTCGACGTGGTCCCAAGCAATCACGCAATCGTAGATCCCCAGGACCATCGTCGGCACCGGGAAAGAATCGTGCCGGGCAGCGCGAACGTTTTCAAATTCTGCATTCAATTCATAGGCGAACATCCCCGCGATCCCCCCCTGCATTGGTGGCAGGCCGGGGGCAGTTGGACATTTCCATTTGTTCAACGCCTCACGCAAGCGCTGCATGGCCTGGCCAGTAGACCTGTTGGATGACCGATTCACTGTGACCCATTCAAATGGATCGGCCATCAAAAAAGAATACCGATCCAGCTCACAACGCTCCTCCGTGCCTGAGCGGTTGGATTTCGCAACCTGCGAAGTCACCCGCGCGCTGTGCAGCATGAGTACTCCCGGTAGGCCGGATAGTTTTTGCAGCGCCTCTTCGGGGGACGGAAACGGTTGCAGGCGATGGGCCAGAGGAAATTGAGATGTGAGAGATGACATGCGACAAAAACTGACATGAACGTTCTGAATGGCCCCACATTGTATCTGCGGGAACGTTCTTGGCGATGGTCCCACGCGCACGTCTTCCGATGACCTACACCAATTGATTGCAAAAAATGCCCTGATTGGATATTCTGTCGGCTTAGCGAGTTACAGAAAATGCAAAATTGTTGTCGTGTTGAAGAAGTTACAATGTCAGAATCGATCCAATCACGCACCTATGACCTTATTGAGGAATTAAGGGCAGACATCGATTTCGCCCTAGAAGATGTGATCACCGAGATCGTGCGGGAGCTTCCCGAGCACTATTTTCAGCGCGTGCGACGAAAAGACCAGCTGGTTCACCTCAAGGCGTTACTGGCGCTCAGCTTCTGCAAATTGCAGGAGGAACTGATGTTTCGCTCCAGCGACGGTGTGCACACGGCGGTGATCGCGCGTCAGAATTACAGTGGGCAACTGGCCAGTATCCTCAAACGGCTGCCTACTGACAGAATCCTGACCGGGGCCAAAATCTTCACCGCGCGAAGTCACGACTTCATTATCGACCTGTTCGAATTTGAACCCGTGGACGGGGAGTTCAGTGACAATTTCCCCATGGGCGAGATACCGGAGGAAGTGGCGATTGCCAAAGTCGCGTTAGTGACCGACCAGCCGCACGAGGTGATCCGGGAATTTATTTCGCACTACTCGCCAACCAGCCAAATTCTGGACTATCCGGACGATATCTCCGAGCATTTTTTTGCGGCCCAAGAGGTGCAGAAAAACGACCGTCCATCGATTCGCGTTTTGGATCGCAACGGCAGCGACCGCATCAAACTGACGGTTGCATCGCGAAAAATTAAGACGCGGCAGCTGGTATTGCTGGTGGCGGAGTACCTTGGCCTGCACGAGCTGGATATCGAAAACGCTTTCTTGAATGATTTGAAGTTCGAACAGGGCGCGCGGATCGCGATTGCCAGTTTCGAGTTGACGGCGGCGGCAGAGGGCTCGCTGGACACCCATCACCAAGCGATCGCCAAACTGTTGGCGGCCAACATCGGCAAGGCGGGGTAATGCAGTTTAAGTGCAGGGCGTGGTCAGGCAGGGTAGGGGGTAGTGGACCAGTAAGTGCCACGCATCTAACATAAGCCCCCGCGCACGACCACCAACATCAATAGTGAGGTGGTGAGCACTTTGGCGCAAAACGTTAACAAGAAAGCGAAGCATTAGGCGAATGGCAGTCAGGAACCCCTGCAGGTCTGCCAATTGGGTAGGTCCTCGGAGAGTACTCACTTTCGTTCCTTCGTAGAGATGTAGCTTTATTCGTTTCCACCAGAGCCCGGGGTAGCTTCTGAGATCGGAGGCGCGTGCCTC
>CALCJM010000029.1 GCA_937967505.1 uncultured Pirellulaceae bacterium
CCAGAACGCGGAGCACGATAAAAATGGTCAAACGCCTGAATCAGATCGTAGCTGTGGATATTGTCACGGACCTGTTTTCCCTTGTATCCGAATACGGTGTAGGGTGTTCCAGTCATGGTGCACTTCATCAGATACGCCAGAAAACCATGAAGCTGCGTACCGCTGTGGTTGGGGCCGGTCAGACACCCGCCGCGGAAGGCTGCGGTTTTCATATCGAAATATTTGCCGTACTCCTGCACCAGCACATCGGCGGCGACCTTTGACGCCCCGAAGAGACTGTGCATACAACTGTCAATCGACATGGTTTCCGGGATACCACTGTTGAATTCGTGAGAGGGATCGATTTCCCAACGCAGGTCTTTTTCAACCAGTGGCAGGCGGTTGGGCGTGTCACCGTAAACCTTATTGGTCGATGTAAAAATAAACACCGCATCAGGCGCGTGCTGGCGCGTGTTCTCCAGCAAATTGAGTGTGCCGTTGGCGTTGACGGTGAAGTCTTTTTTCGGGTCGCGCGCTGCCCAGTCGTGAGAGGGCTGAGCAGCGGTGTGGACGATCAGTTTGATGTCCGTGTTGTATTTCGAAAACAACTGGTCCATCATGTCGTCATCGCGAATGTCGCCATTGACGTGCACGTAGTTGTCGCCCAACTCCTGCTGAAGCTGGCTTTGCTGCCACTGCGTCGATGCTTCAGCACCAAAAAATTCGGCCCGCATGTCGTTGTCAATTCCGACTACCGTCAAACCCTGCCTGGCAAAATGCCGAGACGCCTCGGAACCGATCAGGCCGGCCGAGCCAGTAACAATCGCAATACTCATGGTGATTTTGTTTTCTAAAAGAGAAGTTGATGTCGCTTGCAAGCGGGAGTGCAGAACTTCAGGCGAGGGACGTCCGGGCAATGAGTTCGCATCACCATCAACGATTCGATCAACTGGAGGGTTGATCGGGTGGATAAATTAAGAGCCGTCATTCTAGTCGGAGGCCTAAAGGCGTCAATCAATTTTACATACAGAAAAAACGTATCCGATCTCACATTTAATGACTCATGCGAACCGTTGATTTGACTTCTTGCCCTCCACCAGCGACGCTTTTGGAGTACTCGTTGGAGGGGAGAAAACTTCCGGTCGCCCTCTTCGACCTTAAGCAAACTACGGGGCACTTCCCACACAGTCAGACTATTCAGTCAGACTATCAATCCGAGCGCGGCTAACAGGTATCTTCAGCAAACCCGGCCTAGGTGGCCAGTACCGGCCTTTAAAACCGGAATAACCACTACAGATTACAGGGAGTTTGCCAGTCGTACTGTTTTTCCCGACAGTTCTGGTAGCAACGGCTGTTCCCAATGTGATTCAGAGAACGCTCGTCACGGTCGATACGAATTTTCAGGATGTATGAAAAACCACGAAACGGGTCTTTTTTCTCCCGCGTTGCCAACCTCTGGTTGCGACGCGATTGCACTCCACGAACCTGACACGATTTATCTGCTGACTGACTGATCGATCCATGAATTGCTCTCGCCTTCTTTCCAACGCCATCCTGACTGTGATTGTCTGTACGATCGGCACGACTCACGCACAATCGAATGCCAAACCCTACCCATCGACCGGAGCTTCGGTCTACAACGACATTGTGGGGGAATTCGAGCCAGCCGACGACTGGATTGTTAAACCTGATCTTGATCTCTCCAACGATTACGGTACGGCCGAATCGGAGTTGTCAGCGACGGTCGAAGCACCACCGAAGACCGCTCCAGTGCTGCCCATTCAAAAAATAGAAGTCTTTGGTGCCAACCCTCCCCAACGCCGCACTTGGGACTGGCACCGAACCGATGCCGGCCAACTCTGGGACCCCAAACAACAACAGCCTGTAGGATGGAGCGACGGCCCGATGCGTTTGCAGTTTGGGATCGATTTGCTGTATTTCAGTCGAGGCACAGCGGCAGACAATGTGTTCGCATCCAATACCGCCGGTGAAAATTTCAATTTGGCCGACATTGATGTTGGCACAAAAACAACAGCGCGATATCGAGTTTTGCTGGCAACCGATGGCGGAACCGGATTCGAGCTCACAGGATACGACTTTCAACAGTTTGGCGGGTCGCTGCGGCTGGAGGGTGAAGGAATCACACCGGTATTCTTCGGCGGAATTCCACGGGAACCGGTCGAATCTTACGATGCCAGTTACTCTTCGCGCTTGAAAAGCTATGAGGCCAACGTGTGGGCCAGACGCGGCGAGCGCCTGAAGATCGGTAGCGGGCTTCGTTTCATCGGGCTGGATGAAAACTTCGACATTGAATTTCTGGATAACAGTGGGAGCGCAGGTGGCGGACTGCCAGGCACTCCAAGCGGCAGTGGCGGTGGCGGTGGCAGCAGTTTTTCTTCCAGAACCGAAAACAGCATCTTTGGCGGTCAGGTAATGGCGACCCTCTATCGCCCCGTCAAACAGGCCTTCTATCTTGAGGGAGGAGCCGCTGGTGGTTTTGGGTTCAACCGAATCGCGACCGATTCTGACACCGGCAACCAGGACTCCAACACCACCGATACCACGGGAATTGGATTTATCGGATTCAATGCCGGAATGAGTTTCCGACCGACTGATGGTTTGACATTTCGGGCGGGTTACGAAGGGCTGTTCCTGTCAACCGTCGGACTGGGCCCTGACCAGAGCGCGGCGATCAACAGCCGTTCTGAAGCCAGGGAAATCGTAACCACCGGTCTATATTTTGGCGGAGCCTATTTTGGCGGAACATTCGCGTTCTGACGAATTGGGTTCTTTCCAGGATTTTGTGGCTAAAGTCGAGGAAGAGACATTAATTGGTTGTAATTTCGGTGGGGGCTGACGCGCTCGCAAACCAAACCATCGATTCACCAGCATCCCGACGCCCAATCCCAATAGTGCGCCTGTCAGCGTGTCCGAAACGTAGTGCGCTTGAGCGCACACGCGCTGGACCATGACCATCACGGCCAGCCACCAGAATACGAACCTGCCGTCGGGGTACAGGTTGGCAAGACACACCGCCAGCGCACACGCGGTTGCAGAATGGCCCGATGGAAACGCATGCAGGGCATCGTGAAAAAATCCGTAGGTGTTGCCCACCACGTCCCCATCCAGTTCCGGGCTGCCCGTCCAACGAACCCCGACGAAACGTCCACCTGAAACAGTCATCTCCGTCGGCGACGTAAATTCAGCCAGCCTCGAAGGGCGAATTCTGGTCACCCAGGGTTTGATGCACACCGCAACGATCCCGGCAAGAAATCCGCTTGCCAGCACCCTAGCCCAAGTGCGGAAGTCACCGCTGCCCAGCACCCCTACCAGCAGCGCGGCAAGTACCACGCCGGTACCATGCCCAAACACTTCAAACATCCCAATGGACTTTTTAACATCGCCAGGGAGATGCTCCGGACGACAGACATCGGCAATCCACGCGTCCAATCCCGAGGCTGCTGATACTGGTGCTGCGACCGCCAACACCACACAGATGGCAATGGCAGTTAATTTTCTCCCTGAGGATTTTGACGGCTGTGCTGCCATTGGTCGCGGCATACTGTTTGAACTGAAGGTCGGATAAGGGCGCGTTCTGGAGAGCGCGCGAACACTCTTCCGGCACCCTTTTGTTGCTTTTCATCCTTTAGGCTACTGATCGAACCCGTCTGCTGCCACCTCAGATTGCAATTGACCGGCTTGCTGGCAATCTTTATTGTCCCGGGCAAAATCCCTTTCGTCATCGGGGACAACCTGCGCCTTGAGCAGCGCGACCGTTCTCACGCCACAGGTGCGACGCAACCACATGAACCAGCCTGTCAAAAAAATCTCCATCCTCATTACAGCGTCACTGGACGCTGCCAACCGCATCGCCACCATGGCAACCTCAGCATTGGAGGAAAACCAATGGGATGGCCAGTTCCTGCACATTGATCCTACCACCTGTGAGTCGGTTGATCGACCGGCGCGTCTACAGCACTGCTCCGATCTGGACGACGCACTGAAAAAATCCAGTCACTCGACCGTCATTCTCCTAGACGACCGCGCTCTTATTGATGCGGACCAATGGCGGTGGGCAGAGAAGCAGTTGGACCACACTCCGGTACAGGGGATCTACGATCCCCGCAAACCAACCGCGCGTTGGGTGACGAAAATACTGGTGTGGTTCTACAGTTTACTGTCACGACTGTTGATAAAACATCCGGTCAACCGTCTAACTCCAGCGGCGCTGTTCATCGATAACCGGCACGCCACCATTGACGCCATCATCCGGTCTATCTCGCATTTGCCCGATCAGGGTGTCGCGACCTGGAAAGTTGTCTCGGCCATTCGTCTTGACGGGTGCCTTCAGATACGACTCAATCCGGCATCATCTTCAGTTTCAGCACCGGAGCGACATGATCACCGTTTTAAACGGCACTTGCCCGGATCAGATCGTATCCACTCCCGTGACGCAACCGCAGCAACGACTGCCCTAGGGCATTTTTGGTTTCGGGATACCATGTTTCCCGCTATCGGAAACGCGCGACACAACAGTCAGTCACTACCGCTGCACAGCAAGCTCAAACGCATCGCCGCGGCCTGCCTGTTGCTGTTCATCGCCATTGCAATGCTCGGCAGTCAGCTTTCCTATCCGCTGTTCGAACCTGATGAAACCCGCAACGCTCAACTGGCGCTAAATATTCTGGAAAACAACCAGTGGATGGTGCTGGAACTCAATGGCAATCACTATTGGGACAAACCACCGCTGATGGCTTGGGGAACGGCTGCCAGCTACCGGGCGTTTGGGGTCAGCGAGCGTTCTGCACGTTTGCCCGGCGTGTTGATGATCGTGGCCTGTATCATACTGATCCTGTTTGCGGGAAAACGATTGGTCGGGTTCCGCGCCGCGTGGATAGGGGCAATGCTGACCGTGCTCAGTTGCGGTATCCCTTTTGCCGGTCGGTACCTGACCATGGATTCGGCATTAACGTGTTGCGCCACAGGTGCGTTATTAAGTACCTATATCGGCAGCTTCACCGGTCGGTTCCGCAAGCCGTGGTGGATTGCCGCAGGAATCTTTACCGGACTGGGATTACTGGCCAAAGGTCCGATCATGCTAGTGATCTGCCTACCACCGGTCATTTTATTTTCATGGTTAACGAACCAACCTCTGTTCCATAAATTTCGGCGCGCAGCCTATTGGGCGGTGCCCTGTTTGCTGGTCGCGGGGCCGTGGTTCATCGGCACCATGATCGCAACCCCGGAATTTTTGGTACATTTTTTGTGGAAGCACAATGTCGTACGGTTCGCATCGGCCTTCAATCATCAGCAACCGGTTTGGTACTACCTGCCGATGATTCTACTGGTTATGTTTCCTGCATCGCAGCTGTTTTTGGCAGGGATCAAATTCTTCGCGACGCGAAAACCGGAGGTGCGAACACTCCGTTCGCAAGCGCATGGCTATCTGGTGATTATTGCGCTGTGGCTGTTCGGGTTCTTTTCACTATCCCAGGCCAAACTACCAACCTACATTTTCCCGGCGGTGCCGTTCCTTTGCCTGCTGTTGGGGACGACGCTGGAGGTAAACATTTTCCAAAGATTGGAAGTTGAAAAATCGCCCAATCGATCGTGGTTCAAGCAAGAACATAGTGTCCTTGAGCCGTTTTACCGCCGCCTGCCGATGTGGTTGAGTCTGAACATGGCATTTTGGATCGCGGTTGTCAGCGTCGCAATCTTGGTTGCATTGCCGGGCGCTTCGGCACCGGCGTGGGTGATGGCTACTTCGGCGTGCATCACTGTGGTGTTTGTCCTGATTGCGTGCCATCGACGCACTCACCCGGCCATCTCGTGGTCCGTCAATTGTATTCTTGCATTGTTTCTGTCATCGCTGCTCGCTCACCGCGTCGTCCCGGCGATCTCTCAAGCGCGTTCGATTCAAAATGCAGTCGCAGAACTGAAACAGCAACCTGATTTTGTCAATATTCCAGTAGTTTATTTTGCGCGTGACAATTTCGCTTCGCAGTTCCTGCTGGGCAACCTACCGGTGACTCACTTCCCCGAAACAGAAACCTACCGGGCCGCCGACCACCTGCTGCAACACCCGGACTCCATCCTAGTTTCGACGCCGGATCACATTGAGGAATTGCAAAAGGCATTGCGTTGGCAGGTGCGCGTCCGGAAACATGAAACCGCGCGGCACGTCTATTTGACCTCGCCGGTTGCTCCACGCCCCACGCAGCCCATGCCCCCCAATCGCGTCGCAGATCAGGACACCCGCAAAAATTTCTGACTGCGGCCCCCCTCAATGAACGCCTGACATCAGGAGGCTGGATCTACAAAATCGAACCTGGTTTGTAGGTCAGCACATCGTTGGGGAATTGATTTGAAATCGCTTTGACCCGATTCACAAAATTTCCAATCTGCTCTTGGGCCGCCCCCGCGTTCTGACGCCCGGTTTCCAAGATTGCGTTCAATTGTGACTCGTCAAGTGGAATGTTCGGATCGTCCTTCAGCCGGTCCAGCAGATTGTTGCGAGCAACTTTTCCACTGCGCAGGTCATCAACGGTCGCGACGGCCTGCTTTTTGATTGCTTTATGAGCAGTCTCTCGACCAACCCCGGCCTTGACCGCTTCCATCATGATGGTGGTCGTCATCAAAAACGGCAGGTAGTGCTCATTTTCGGCCTGGACGACCGAGTCGTAAACGTCCATCTGCCCCAAAATAGTCAGGAAGGTCTCGTACAATCCATCGATGGCAAAAAAGGCATCGGGCAGCATGACGCGCCGCACGACGGAACAGGAAACATCGCCTTCATTCCACTGGTCACCGGCCAGACCGGCTCCCATCGCGAGGTAACCTTTAAGAATCACATGCAGCCCGTTGACCCGTTCGCAAGAGCGCGAATTCATTTTATGTGGCATCGCGCTGGAACCGGTCTGTCCGGGGGCAAATCCTTCGCTGGCCGTTTCGTGGCCAGCCATCAATCGTAACGTTTTACAGAATGACGACGGTGCCGATGCCAGATCCGTCAGCGCGCTGACTGTCGCCATGTCCAATGAGCGCGGGTAAACCTGCCCGACGCTGACGCAGTTCGATGGCATCTGAAGGAATTCGACAATCTTTTTCTCCAGATCGATCACCTTATTGGCGTCGCCGTTGAACAGTGAGATGGTATCCATCTGCGTTCCAACCGCCCCTTTAAGTCCGCGCACGGGGTAGGTTTGTGCAAGCGCATCAAGCCGCTGGTAGCTGCCCAGCAACTCTTCACCGAACATCGCAATGCGTTTGCCAAGCGTCGTGGGTTGAGCCGCCACATTGTGCGTGCGGGCGGTAATAATGACATCCTTCCAACGCGTGGAAAGTTCAGACAGCCGGTTCAGAATGGCCGCGGTGCGTTCCCGAACGACCTTTAACGAACGAAAAATCTGTAGCTGTTCGACATTTTCGGTCAAATCGCGCGAGGTCATGCCTTTGTGAATGTGCTGATGGCCGGCCAGATCATTGAACTCCTCAATGCGGGCTTTGACATCGTGGCGGGTCACCCGTTCGCGGTCGGCGATCGAGGGCAAATTGATTTGATCGACCACTTTTTGATAGTCATCGATCGCTACGTCAGGAATATCCAGGCCCAGAGCCTGCTGGGCTTTCATGACCGCGATCCAGAACTCCCGTTCCAGCTTGACACGGCCCTCAGCGGACCAAATTTCGGTAATTGCGGTCGAAGCGTATCGCTCTGCCAGAACGTTGGGGATCATAGGTGCTTGGTTATTTGTAAAATTAATTTAACGGGATAGGGTGGCCCGACAGGATACCAAAGATGGGCCAAAGATTCCTGCCCCCTCCGGGCCCCTTTGCGGCCTCATTGATGTATCCTGACCGGTCTGAGCACGTGATTGGCCGGCAATATCTTGATTTTTTTGGGCTCAAATAGGCCGCAAACGCGCTTTACGAGACCACACTGACTTCGGTACGATAGGAGGGCATCGGTGGGGTCGTTCTGATTGTACTTTGTTTCGGGACATCCCGAATGACAGCCACCCGTTTTCTCCTGAGTGACGATACTTATTCAGGAGATGTGTTAATCAACAAGGAGAGTTCAGTGGTTCTGCGAAACATCGCAATTCTGTCAATCGTCGTACTTTTCGTTTTTTCCCCTGAACTAACGCAGGCTCAACAACCTCCGGCTACTCCGCAGCCCCCTCGCAGCGAGAACTTTCTGCCGGCCGACACACGTGCCTGGATCTCTATCCCCAGCACAAAAATCCTCAACGAACATCTGGCCAAGGGGCAGTTTGGACAGTTATCAAGTGCGCCAGCGTTGCAACCGTTTATTGAAAATGCCAAACAGCAAATCCGGGCTTGGCTGGAAGATAAAAAAATCGGCTTCGATGTTCGCCTAGATCAGTTTGAAAAAATCGATGCCGGTGAGGTCTGCATTGCGGGTGTGCTACCGGAGGTGCCGGGTCAGGAATCCGTGGCCGGTTCTCATGGAGTGGTGCTGATGGCGGATGTCAGCAAGGACTTGGCCGCCGCCGGGAAACTGCTGGGCGAAATTGAAGCGGAACAGCAGCGACAGGGAGCGGTAAAGTTGGGCGTGGTGCAGATCAACGGCATCGATGTCGGTAAATGGGAATACGCCAAGAAACGCAAATGGGCCAAACGCAAACGAATTTCGCTTCAGGCCATTGTCGGCGACTGGATGTTGATCTCCAACAATGAAAAAATCTTTCGCTCGGTCCTTCGCCGCGTGATCAAACTTGACCCGCAAGAGAATGGCAACCTTGCCAACCAGCAGCCGTTCAAGTTGGCGATGGCGGGATGCCAATTACCCAACGGGTCGCCCAACGACGTGCGTTGGTTCATCGAACCGTTTGGCTATGTCAAGCTGGCACGCGCCATCGAGATTGAGAATGAACCGGTCAAAAAGATGGAAGACGACTGGACCGCAGTTCTGGCGCGTAACGGTATGCGGGCGATTCGCTCGGTCGCCGGTACCGTTTCGGTTGCCACCGCCGATCAGGAGGCACTGTTTCGTATTTTTGTATTGGCCCCTAAAGACCAGGTCCGCACCGAAGAAGAAAAACGCATGCTCAGCATTCTCGACTTCAGCCCGGCTCCGGGTAAGTCCAATGCTCCTCCGGCGTGGGTCCCCAATGGCGTTTCCGGCTCTTTCACAGGACAGTGGAATTTTTCCAACGCACTTAACGGGGTCGGCCCAATCGTGGATTCATTCATGAGAGAGGCAGGAGCATTTAAGGGACTGTTGGATACGATGAAGAAAGACCCGGATTTCCGTGTGGACATCTCAAAACTCATCAGCCAGCTGGACAACCAATTCACATTAGTCTCCGCAATCAAAAAACCGCTGGAACAGGACAGCGAAAAATTGGCCGTTGGTATCAAGCTGAAACCGGGGCTGACGGCAGACCAGCAAACCGAAATCCTAGACAGCATTGGTCGCGCCGTTCGGGGCCAAGAAATCATGCTGGGCGGAATTAAGGCGATTGAAGATGATCGCACCCAGGACTTGGACGATCTGGATGACCTAGATGATCTGTCGGACAGCGACCTAGTCTTTGATGACGAGGACGAAGATGCGAAATTCGGCGGTGGTGGAGGCCCGGCCAACCAGTTCGCATTGTTTGAGAAAAAGTACATCGCGATCGCCAAGGACACGCTGTTTGTCTGTAACGATAAAAAGTACCTCAAGCGACTGCTGACCTCGAAGGATAAAAAGCCGCTAAGCAAGAAATCCGATCTGATACGTATGCAGAAAATGCTGGCCTCTCTATCCGACCCGGCAAAGGTAAGTGCACTGCGATTCGGAAGAATCGACAAAGTGCTGGAGTTGAATTACGCCATGCTTCGCAAGGGCGAGTTGGCCAAATCCAAATCGTTGATCGGTAAGCTTGTCAACGAACTGGTCGCCAACAAAGTGGGCGAGGGCGGCGCAAGGGTGAAGCTGGACATCAGTAAACTCCCGGAGGACTACAAAGAAATCTCCAAGTTCCTTGGCACTCTCGGCTGGGTGCTGGAGGATGAGCAATCCGGCTGGCGACTTACCGGATGCGTGCTGAAGAAGGAATAAAAGCTTTTAAAGCTCGCCCTGTGGATCGGGATTTTTATTTGCCGCACATCGACTGAATCCGGATCAACATGGCAAACGGACCATCCAACGTGGCTACGCTCGCCAGAGCGTGGAGGCCGTTGGGAAAGAGACCGCCTGATGAAAAACCTCCCCATCGAACCCACCATCTGGCGACGGTAGCTACGTTGCCACTCGTTGATGGAATCCCATCAGCAAGGCAGGCGGATCATCCAACGTTGCTACGCTCGCCAGAGC
>CALCJM010000030.1 GCA_937967505.1 uncultured Pirellulaceae bacterium
ATCCGGTTTGCACATCGGTTGAGTGAATCAACCAAGGGACGTGTGTTCTTCACCGCTGGTGGCGATCTGGATCGTTTTGTCGTGTGGGATTATATCCAAGGGAAACGAGAAATCATTTAGTTGGACGCTGCTCAGGCCGCACCACCTGAGTGTTTCACATGGTTCATATTGCGCGGTAATTCCCCGGTTTTTATGACCGGCGGGAGCTACAGAAGCGCTTCACGCGACGCGGCTTCAATGGCGTCATAGTAGTCGTACATGTCGACTACTTTGCGGCCCAGCATTGTTTCAAAATCGGCTCGCGCGTCGATCGAGGTGACGCTGACGTTGCTGACATTGTCCAAGCCAATATTGGAATTGAAAATATTGGTGGCTGCCGGCCCAAAAAAGTCCTCGTACAGCTGAGGCACCAGTCGGATCGCACCGGATTCGACCTGCTGTTCAAAAGAGGCTTTTGCTGCTGTTGTAGCGGTCGCTTGATCCGGGAGAGCGCTGGCTTCGAATGTGAAATACATCAATCCCTGCCGCCAGCATTCCAACAGGTCGTCATCAGGGAAGGGAGCCAATGCCGCCTGCATCGTTTCGTAGTAGTGGTCAGCATACTGCGGATCGCTTTCCTCAAGCTTCAACCGGCCTTTGCCTTGCGCGAACAGTTCCTCAAACCACTGGCGTCCCTTGCGTGTTAGCGCCGCCAGGCGTTCTTCAAACTCGATAAACGTTTCCTGGTAGTCCTGTTGGACAAACGAGCCGTCGGGGTTGGGGAACTTCAGTTTCACCGGCGGTGCAAGGCATGACGTTTGCCGCAGGATGACATTTTTGCCGACCGGCCCCTGCCAGACGGGAATTGTCTTGATGCCGCGCTGTTGCATTTGCCGGTGGGCGTGCGGAACCGAGGCCACGGAGGGAGTCAGGTGGTTGAAGGCCAGTGAATTGGTGACTAACACCTGCGCCGCAACCTTGTTGATGGTTTGCAATTTTTGATACTCTTTCAGGCTGACCATTGCCGTTTGGGGACGAATAAACAGTCGCGTGCATTCGTCAATAAACCGCTGGCTTTGTGATTCAGTAAAACCATCTTGTTGCTGACCAATTTTGATCAACTCCTGTAGTATTGGAGAAAATAGGTTCCGCCGTGTGATGATCTGGTTGACGAATGTGCGGTCCGCTTCAGCGATACAGTCGATTGACAGCATCGAACAGAACAGGCGAAAACCGTTTCGCTTGATGTCTTCTGGGCAAGTCGGGCGAAAAGCCGTGCTGTGAACGGATACTTTTTCTCTCAGGTCGTAATAGTTAACCGGTTCGCAGCCCATCAACGCTAGGATGTCTTTAATCGTTTTCAGTTCCTGCGGCGATGCGCAGCGAATGGCAGCGTGCATGATCCGGCCAAGGCGGTCGGCTTCGGAGGGACCGGCAGCCTGATTGATGTCCGCCGCGACCGACATCATCGCACGATAAATCGGCATGCTGGACCGAAAATGTTCCAGAATGGCCGTGACGATACTTGCGCGAATGCTGCTTGCCGGTACAGTGATGGTCATGATGAACGTTGGGTTGCAATATGGGAGGTGTGAAAAACCAAGTTCAAACTCCACGCTTGGTGAAAGCTGTTACGGTGAGGGTGAATCTCGATGGCGATCCAGAAGCGCGAACGAATTTTGAATGGCGAAAGGAAGAGATACGCAAGTGGAATTGTGGCCGCGTCAATGGCGATCAGCGCGGTGACGAGTGGGAAACCAAACATAAAGCTTTAGCCCGTTGTTGTCTTTGAAGAGAGGTCAATCACGGTCCCGTCGGCGATAACAAACACCCGGTCACCCGAATCCCGTTTCATCACAGCCATTCCGGTGAATTCGCCAAAGGCAGGCAGGACGCCAACGGTTTTGGAAAAGTGGAAACAGGGAAGTTTCCCTGTGCTGTCTCCGGCAACCCCCAGCTTGATCGCCGGATGAATGTGACCGGCCAGTTTATATACTCCCGGGGTGATCGGCGTGTCGGGATAATGACAGAGTGCGATATCGCCGACCGAAAACGGTTCCTGGACCACCTTCAGATCTAAGGCATCAAACAGCGTACGCTGCCCCAAGTCATGATTGCCCATCACGAGTGTCATTGCAACATCGTGATGCAACCGTCGCCACTGCTTTAGCTCTGTTTCGAAGTCTTCCGCATGCCGGGTGTGCGAATGGACAAAGTCGCCCAGAAAGAAAATCTGTTTCGCCGCGCTCTGATGCAGAAGTTTTGTAAGTCGGTCCAGCATGACGTCGGTCGTTCCGGCGGGAACGGGGATGCCGCGATTGCGAAACGTAGCGGCTTTCCCAAAGTGCGTGTCGGTGACTAGGATCGCTGATTGTTGTTCCCAGAAAAGGGCTTTTTCCGGCAGCAACCGGAAACGCTGCGATGAAATTTCTACGGTAGGTGAGCCATACATGGGTTCAGTATAACGCAGCGGTCACATCTGCCAATCACGCGTCCGGATTGTCATCATCGCGACAAACGTAACTACCGTCGCCAGACGGTGGATTCGGCGGGGGCGTTTTTTTATCAGGCGGTCTCTTTCCCAATGGCCTCCACGCTCTGGCGAGCGTAGCCACGTTGGATGATCCGTCTGCCTTGTTGATTGGATTCCATCGACGAGTGGCAACGTAGCTACCGTCGCCAGACGGTGGGTTCGATGGGGAAGTTTTTCCATCAGGCGGTCTCTTTTCCACAATGTCCTTGCGGAAGCGCTTCCCCATGCTCTCGAAGTCGTACTCGATCTCAGGAACCAGACACATTTCTGCACCAGAGGCGAGAGCGCTGACCATGGC
>CALCJM010000031.1 GCA_937967505.1 uncultured Pirellulaceae bacterium
GCGCGAGTTGGCAGAGATCGATGCAGGGATCCAGGCACACTTAATCGACGGCAAGGCGGACTTGCAGGAGTCATGGTTTGAGGGTGTGGAAAATGTACTGGTCACCGCCGGAGCAAGTGCCCCCGAAACCGTCGTGGAAGAATGCATCGAGTGGATGAAGGAGAAGTACAACGCTCAAGTGGAACCGGTAATGGTCCGGGAAGAGAATGTGAGTTTCCCGCTGCCAAAAAAATTGCGACAGCTTTCCTGATTACTGAACCAGTTGCTGAATTACTCTGCATCGGGCCTTCGTGCGGCCAATTCCGCGGCATCAATCCTGCCAAACAGAATATCGGTCGTCGGATCGTGCCCCTGTAGGATGATCGATCCTGCGTCAAGCCTCAGTCCCCTGCGCGGGTTGGCATGGGGCTTACGGTTGTCGGTCCAGTCGGTCACCTGATAGCCGTTGACCCACACACTGACATGCGGCCCAACCGCCACAATCGTTTTGGTAAACCATTCCCGATCCCGCGCGTTGACGCGCCGGGCATCCTGCCGGCGAAAGATTCCACCGGTTCCGCAATCGACCGGTTGTGTTGGATCACCACTATGAAACTGATTCTGGATCTGACTCTCGTACCCGTTGGTAAATTCACCGGGAATACTACGGAAAAAGATGCCCGAATTCAGCCCCCGGGCATTGGTTCTACAGCTGGCCTGTAGAACGAAATCACCCAACCGCTTCTTGCTCTCCAATTGCCCGCGTCCCGAGGTCATTTTTAAATCACCATCGTCAGTCACCTGAAAAGAACTGGCCCGTTTTTCGGCATCGTTCCAGCCATCTAGGTTCTTGCGATTAAACATTGGCGTCAGCCCCAACGGTTTCAGGAATACATTTTTAAAGGCAATGTTGCCACTGTTGAATTGCAGACCGATGAATCCACGCCCCGGATTATCCGCCACCAAATCATTGACCTGTTGACCATTGCTCCACACGGTCACCTTTGGTCCGATGCAGACCACCTCCATCCGGTTCCAGCCGCCAATCTTTTCTCCCACCGGACCGGTTGCCTTCCGCCGTCCAACAATTCCGGCGGTCGGAAAAGGGTTATCTGCCGGGGCAATATTGACCTCGAAACAATCCGATGTCACGTTCTTAGGCCGAGGACTGGTGCGGACGAAGATACCGCTGTTGGTGGTTACACCGGCCCGATATTCCAGTGACAAGTGAAAATCCGCAAACTGGGATGTCGTTCTCAGTAGCCCCATCTCGCCAGAAGCAGCGGCTATCATTCCGTCAGCGACGCTCCAATCCACCTCTGATTCGGCCCGCCACCCGTACAAAGACTGTCCATCAAACAATCCGATCCAGCCGGCGGCAATCGAATCCACGGAAAGCTGATTGTCGGAGATAACCTGCGGAGCAACCGCTGTCCCGGCCGCGGCGGCCTGATTAGCCGGCGACTGGCCTACACACGCGCCGAGACACAAGACCACGTTCATCAGACAGACGTTTGTTACGATCATCCGTATCACAAGGGAAAAATCACATTTCATGGCCCAAAATCGGCCGTTTTGGCCAACGACAAGGGTGAGAAAGTTCCTGATATTTGCAGGACTTCCGTGGAATAAAAGCTATTTTCTACCATAATGGATACGCTCAATGCTAACGCTAAAGCTCTCCCTCAAACCTTTTTAAGGGTTTGAGTCCAACGGAGCCCGCTCGCCGGCAGCGTCATTTTGCAGCATATCCGACACCTTGAATTTATCTGCGTTCCGCCAAAAGCCACATCTGTGAACTCAACTCTGCTGCAGCGAAAAAATCACGACCGCCCCTACGTGCTGCTGACTGGCGGTACCGGACTGGTAGGCCAATACCTGTTGAAAGACTTTCTTTCATCCAACACGCGGCTGGCCGTCATTGTACGGCCGGGCAAAAAGCTCGACGCGCGCGAACGCATCGAAGCCACCTTGCAGCGTTGGGAAAAACTGCTCGACCACCATTTGCCCCGGCCCGTCATCCTGGTTGGCAACATCAATGCCCCCCACCTGGGATTAAGTGACCGGGATCGGTATTGGGTGGCCAATCATTGTGACACCATTGTTCACAACGCGGCAATCCTGAAGTTTGCGGGGGCCGACAAGCAGCAGGAGCCATGGCGCACCAATTGCGGTGGCACCAAAAATGTGCTTGAATTTGCCGCAGAAGCCCGCATTGGACACCTGCACTATGTCTCCACCGCTTACGTCTGTGGTGTGCGTGATTCGGTCGTGATGGAGTCCGAACTGGATGTCCGACAGAACTTTCGCAACGACTATGAAAGCAGCAAATTCGATGCGGAAAAACTGGTGGCCGCGGCAACCCACTTCAAAAGCAAGACAATTTATCGCCCGGCCGTCATTGTGGGTGACTCCCAAACCGGATTCACATCGACCTACCACGGTATGTTTCTCTACCTGCGACTGCTGTCGACATTGATTCCGCTTCAACAGCAGGACGAAAACGGCATTTATCAGACCCCAATCAAACTTCCCATGAGTGGTGACGAACCCCGGAATCTGGTGCCGGTCGATTGGGTGTCCAGCGTGATCTGTCATCTGGTGAAAACCAAAAGTGCACACGGTCGCACGTTCCACCTAGTCCCCGACGAATGTTCCACAACACGCATGTTCATTGACGCCTGTTGCGAATACTTTCACTCAGGTGGCGTTGAGTACATGGGCGAGGGCGAACGTGTGGGAGATTCGGGTTTTGCGAAAATGTTTTTCCAAAACGCCCGCATCTACCAGGACTACGAAACGTCGGACCCGCACTTTGACACAACCAATCTACGTAAATTTGCCGGCCACCTCGAGTGTCCCGTCATCGACGCCGACATGATCAAACGTTTCATCGCGTTTGGGGAATCCGATAAATGGGGGCGGCGACGCATCGAAAGCCCCAAGGTCGAAGCCTGGTTTGGCGACCAGTTTGAACGGATGAGCGCATTGCTGGAGCGCCTGTTTCACAGTGGCGCGGTCGATACAACGAATCAAAATTCAATGGTCGAAATTGGCGTCGATGTGCTGGGGCCGGGCGGAGGTCAGTGGACATTAAGCGGGTTTCGCGGCGGTGAGTTTCACTGCCTGCCGGGTCTGCCACCCACACAAATCCCCACGTTGACCATCGATGCCAACCGACTGCAAGGCCTGCTGGCAGAGTTCGAAGAATTGGTTCACCAGCCCGCTGACAGCCAATGGGATGTGTTCGCCGAGAAATTCGGTGCCGCAATGACATTCGCCAACTAACGGTTCGTCATTTCATGAGAGTAAGGGCTAGAGCAGTTCACCCCAAACCTCATTCCACCCCACCTCATTCCAATCCAAAATACCGTTCCAATAAATGGTTCAAGGCGACTGACAGTTGGGAATAGTTGGGTATGGTTGGGAATTTACCACCCGTTACCGACGCTGCCAGCGTCGGAGCGAAGCTGGCAGCACCGCCAACGGTAAACTCTCCGGCAAACTCTCAACTGCCTATTCACTGATAAACACACGCGGCGGGCACTGTCTCTGTTAGTTGCGCGAGCGTTTCGAAAACCGACTGGCTGTGGTTGGCAAAATAACCTGCGGCGTGGAATCGTCATCATTCTCTGCGGCAAGCAAATCGCTCGAATCAGTACTGTCCCCTCGCAGGCTTGCAGCAACGTCTGTTTTTTCAATCAGCTCAACCGTGCCGTTGTTATTCACTTTGTAGCTGACACCCCGCCAAGCGACCTTGTCCATGGCGGCCGCTTGCCAGACCGTAAATGGGTACACGCACTGGGTCAACACGGTTCCAACCAACTGCATCCAAGCGCTGGGCCCTTCCTCATCGGGTAACCGGTTAAAGCTGTCACGCTCCTTCAACACGCGCTGGTTGGACTGTTCAATCAACCACAGCAGCCACGAATTGACCACCTGCCAGGCGATGTACAACTGAATCAAAGTCCACATCGACCGGGTTTGTGCGCTGGCTAACATCAACAGGATCACCACCGGTGCACCAATCGCCACCAAACCGGAAGCCACCGCGTGTGCCGCAACCCACGACCAGCGCGGATGATGCAGTCGTACTGTCAGCAGCTGGCGTGAAATCCAGGAAAATGCACCGGCAAGTGACACACTGCCGGTGTTTTCAAGGACAAGGCCGGGCACGCGGTGAAGCTTCAAATTCTGTTTTTTTAGCTGACCGGTTAACGATGTATCTTCACAGAACGAATGCCGCCAACGCTCCACCAGCCCACAACGCTCGACCGTTTCGGTGCGGAATGCCAACGAGCCCCCCCAAGGCACCTCATACCGTTGCATTTGCACGATCGCCGCAGCGTTCCAGATCTTTCGCACCCAGGCTCCGGGACTGTTGGTCATCGGCGAATACCAACGGTTGCCCGTGGTAGCGCCCACCGTTGGATCGGCCAGTGGTGCCACCAGATCTGCCAACCACGCTTGATCCGGAACCGCATCGGCATCGATCAACGCAATCACCTCGTAACGCGACGGGATGGAGCGCATGGCTTGGGTGACCGCCGAGCATTTCAGGCTGCAGGTTTTGTGAGGGGCGCGCAATGTCTGCAGGTTGGGCTTGAACTTTCGGTCAGCGAAAAAGTTGGCAACGGTTTGCAGCGCAGGATCCTGATCGGAATCAACCACAATAAACAGCTGATAAACAGGGTAATCCTGACTGACCAGCCCCGTCAGACACTCGACCAAACTGCGCTCTTTGCCTTTCAGGCACAGGACAATCGCCGCCGGTGGCTGAAACGGTGCATTTTCGTCTGCCTCTTCCTGATCGGAAGCCGATTCAAAACCTCCGCCATCGGTCAACATTTCCCCCTCAGGGGTGCTGCTGGCCATGAAAGAGTGATAGCCAAGCACATAAACCACCTGCATGGCGATCAGGCACAGGGCTATCATAGACAGCATAAAAGCAAGTAAGGATAACATTGAGGCTACAGTTTAAAGAGAAGCATAAGGGTTGAGAGTAAGGGGGCAGCAACCCGCTTAATTCTAATTTGAGGTTACCCGATTCGGTGATCGGAATTGGCCGTTTTCCCGATTCTAAGGTAAAAACGTCGGCGTTTCTCCCTTGTTGGTGGCATTCAAGTGGGAACCACGGCGGCTAGATAACCGGTCAGGGTTAGTCTTTGACGCGTTCTAGGGCATCTTCTAGGAAATAATTCAAATCCTCAGAATCCTCGGCGTGCAAAACATTGTACGCGTGTGCGGCACTACGCGCGTGATAGAGTTGTTCGCTGAGATTAATATCGCGTGTGATCGCTGTCGCGAACGCTGCCAACACCTCAAGGTGACGATTGCGTTCACTTTCCGGCGTCGCCAACAACAGCACCGCGTGGACTGGCCTGCCATCGGGGGCCCCCAAGTCCAGACCTTTGCTGCTGATGCCCAACACACCGCGTAATGGTGCATCGCTGTCGGTGATCGCATGGGGAATCATCAACCCCTGACCGAGACAGGTCGTCTCCTCATGTTCGCGTTTGAGCACCAGTTCAACAAATTCCTGTTGACCCATTTCCATCGGCGAAGTCGCGTACAGTAACGACGCCAACGACGTGACCACATCCTTTTTGCTGTCTCCCACCAGCCCCACGGTGATACGATGCTCCTGTAGGAAATCCAGCAATCGCGGACGATCCTTATGATCCTCTCCGGCCCACAGCAGGCTCAACCGCGTCGCCGACGGCCCCAGCAACTGATTAATTGCCAATGCAGCCAGACCAATTGTCGTCACTGTTGATTCGATATCGGGAAATTTCTGGGCGACGATCATCAGCAGCCCAACCGCCACACCGCCGTGCGGCAGCAATGCGAAACCCAGATACTTGCGGACCTCGATCGGTCCCTGCGCCAGCGTCATGGCGCAGAAAGAACTGGCGACCTTGCCAACCAGTCGGGCCACAAAGTACAGCACGACCAGCCCTGCTGCGGCCGGCACCAATGAAAAGTCCAATCGCATCCCGGCCAAAGTAAAGAAAATCGCAAACAGCACACCGCCGATGGACTGTAGGTAGGCTTCGGTGGAACGAACGGAATCGTGATTGACATTGGACAAAACGATACCGGCAAACGTGCACGACAAAATCCCGGTGACGCCAAAGACCTCTGCCATCCCCCATGACGCCAGAATCACCGCCACCATGATCGGCCCTAAAAACGCCGGGCCAACGATCGTCCGGGTCAGACCAACACCGATCAGGGAACAGACCGCGCCAATCAATAACGTCACGCCAAATTCGGTGCCTACCTGAATCAGCGATTGCACCCACGTGCTACCGTCGGCATGGAAGGCCGCCACAAAAACAAACACGCCCACCGCAACCATGTCAATCAGCGCCACCGCCGCGACAAGTGTCTTGGTCAAAATGCCACGCGCCCGCGCCTCTTGGACAACCAATACCGTAGTACCGGGAGCGCCCGCGATGGCAACAGCCGCCAGAACAAGCGCCACTTTTTCGTTCACCACAAAATCACCCGACACCGGAATCATGGGACCGATGAAATAGAGCGCTGCGGCAACAATCGTTGGTGTCAGAAGTGCTTCAAACAGCAGTAGAAACCCCAGTCGTTTTTCCGTGTTTCGCAGGTTGGCCATATACAACGCCGCACCCACCGTGAAAGCGATATACCCCAAAACAAAATTTGAAAATGGAGAATACGCCGCAATCTGTTCCGCAGGCAGAATAAAATGAAACAGCCCCAGATTCTCGGCAGTTGGACGCAGTTGGTCCAGAGACAACAGCCTGAGCAAAATGCCCGTCCCTATCCAGCCGGTGACCTTGGGAAGTTTAATCTTGGCGACCAACTCGCCACCAACAATGCCGGCGACCAACACAACGGCCATTTTTAACAGGGGAGCTTCCATACAAATATTGCAAGGCTTGAGAGTTGGAAGAAGGGAAAGCGGACTAAATGAACAGCCCCAATAGCGTCTGGCTAACGGATGTCTATTTGCCGGACTCGCCCAACTTATCCGATTTCTGGATGTTGTAAAACCCGATCTTGAGCCATTAGTGCTGTTTGGACGATGGAAGTTTATCGGTTCAACGGTCAGGACAGGATGGTTCCTCCCCTTGCACAATGGCCCGTTCTATCGACGTAAGCCTGCCCCAGAACCTGCCCAACAACCCACTCCGTAGCGAAAATCACATGAATTACCCAACCATTGGCAACCGCGAGGTGACAGTGCTGGTCCACGGATTGGCCGCACCGAAATTTGTAATGTGGCCGCTGGCACGGCGGCTGAAGAAACGTGGCTTTCACGTGATCAATCACGGCTACTGGAGCACCTTCGCTCGTATCGAACACCATGGCAAAAATTTGGCTAGGTTGATCAGTCGGCTGGAGGCCGATCCTCATGTCGATCGAATACACCTGGTCACTCACAGCATGGGCTGTATTGTCTGTCGCTGGATCCTGGGGCAGCATCGCTTTGAGAAAATTGGTCGCTGGGTCATGTTGGCACCGCCCAATCGAGGTGCTCATGCGGCCGATTTTCCCGGACGCTTTTTTGGCTGGCTGATGGTGCCAATGAGCCAACTTTCAGAGTCTTCAGACAGTTTCGTCAACCAGCTTCCAGACTTTCGCCGCGTCAATGACGTGGTGTTTTCGATCATGGAAGCCGCCCACGACCGAGTTATCCACCCGTCCAGCCTCGCACTTGAGGGACAGCAGGATTACAAGATCGTCAACTGCCACCACGGCCCCATGCCACTAAACCGGCAGGTCATTGATTACGTCGATCAGTTCCTCCAAGGTCAGAACACAACCCCGCCTGAATATCCCGACTAACAGATCAGTCCCATACTTTGCCACAGCCGAACGTTCCGCAACGTTGCCGCGATAAGGGTACTGGATTTCTCCGGAAATCCTTCAACCACTTGTTCGAATGAAATACTGGCAACGCTCACTACAGCACGACACCGCCCGCCACAGCACGACATCACCAATCAGACATCCAGCGGCCGCTACTTCTCTGCCACCGCCGCGTTGATTTCGGTGTGGACCGCCGCAATGGTGCGGATCCATGGCGACACACCGGCCGTTTTCAACTTCTCTGACTCGGCCTTCGCCGTCTCACGATCGTCGAACATCCCAAACAGAACGACAAACCACTCACTGATTCGGCCGCGTTTCTGATAGATGGCGTAGTCACCTTTGCGTTGTTGTTTGGCCACAAAATCTGCGGCCTTGCTCTCCACGCTGGACATGGTCAGTTGAATCGTATAACAGTTTTTCGACTGCTCCAGTAACCAGTCGGCATCCTGATAGGCACGTTTTTGAAGTGGACGAGGGTCTTGATCGGCAACGTCAATCTGCCGAAGTTCTTCCAGCATGCGTCCCCTAGAGTCACCGGCACTCCCGCCAAGATTCTTCGATTGGGGTTCGATACGCGTTTTGGGTTCTTCAAGTTTGACATGCGCAATGTCGATGGGCCTTCCATAGTGGAACCCCTGAGCGTATTCGATCCCCAATTGCCTCAACGTGTCGTGTTCGCCGGGTAATTCGATGTACTCGGCCATTGGGGTGATGCCCAACTCTTTAACCATTTTGGCCATCGCAGCGACCAGTCGCTGCCGTTTGGAAGTCGCCTTGTTGATGCCCTGAATCAATGCGCCGTCGAACTTGACAATGTCAGGAGCCATTTCGCTCAGTTCCGACAATCGAATCTGACCAGCCCCGAAATCATGAATCGCCAAACGGATCCCAAGGTTCAACAGTGCACTTCGCAGGTCGGCAAACATATCCGGTGAATTGAGAATCGATTCAGGCAACTCCAACACAATCGGGCGATTGGGAAACGAGGCGCGAATCTCTTCCAGCGATTCTTCCAGGTCACCACATGCAAGTTCCGCCGGGTGTGTGTTGACAAACAACATCAGATCCTCCGGCAGATCCGCAGCTGCGGCCTCGACGCCCCGCCGACGCAACACCCGACTAAGCTTGGCCTCTTGCTCCAGCGCCAGCGCTGCGGCGAACATCTGATCCGGCGTGCGCAACCCGTACATGCGACTGCGCCCCAGCACTTCGAATCCTGTCTGTTGAGGTTGACTACCGGAGATATCGTAGATCGGCTGGAAAAAGGGAACGGCACCAGAACTCAATAGGCGGTCGAATTTCTGCTCCGGTGTCTCTTCGATTGCGACTTGAGACGGATCGACCATTGTTGCCATTGGATGACGCCCCACACCGCCAGCAGTCTCCTGACTGACGCTGAATACGCAGCTTCCAAACTGAACGGTGTCATTCTCGTGAAGCGGTGTCTTCGTGCGAATGCGTTGACGATTTACTAGGGTGCCATTGGTACTATTCAGGTCATGCAGCCACAGCTGCCCGTCCTCTTCGAGTATCTCCGCGTGCAAACCGGAAACCGTCTGGCTGGTCAGGCATAAATCGAACCCCTCACGCCTGCCGATCCGAAATGGGGGCGTGATCGGAATTTTCTCCGGCCCGTGCCCGTTACCTTCAGCGATTAAAAACCAGATCGCCAGCGGATCGTTAAGCATCATTAGTGTTTGCATTTCCCCACCCTCAAAAGCTTATAACCTTCGACTTTATCGGCGTGGTCGGCGCTTTGCTGACACCTTATGGGGGGATCTAATGAACAAATTTGTTTGGGCAAGCGGATTGCTTCGGCCCTGCGGCCTATACCGGTTTTTCACCTGACCGCAATCCAACATGGACGAAACCTCTACAAATCACCAACAACCGCCGGCCTACCGTGTCTTGGTTCAGTGCACTCTCACGATCACCAATTGAATCTGCCAAAACACTTTGTCGCAGCACTGGCCAAAACTAGCCCGCCGCGAGGTCCAGTTCGTCCAACTGCTTGCGAATTTCATCGGCCTCGGCTGTTTTGAGATCGCTTTTCAAACGGTCTGAGTGGGACAGATCGTATGCCTCTTGCAACAATTTTTGATACCGCGCTTCCAACTTCTGCCGTTTGCTTTTCAATCCAAACATAAATAATCTCCTTAATAAATCTGAATCAACTTCTTGCTACACCGGATTCGAACCGTTGCTGCCCCTGTCATTTAACCTCACATTTTGAAAGCAAAGACTCACCGTGAAAGAGCTGCACGAACATCTCGCAGGCCATCTGCCTGAACATCTGCCTGAACATCTCCTCGAACGCACGCGCTTGCACGCCTCCGGCGACCCGAAGAAGGGATCGTTCATTCTTTACTGGATGAGAACGGCCGTGCGCATGGATGAAAATCCGGCCTTGGAGGTCGCGCTGCTGCTCGCTGATCAACTTGGAGTATCCGTTCTGGTCTATCAGGCCATCTCTCCACACTATCAGTACGCATCTGACCGGCATCACACATTTATGCTTGAGGGCGCGCGAGATGTACAAGCCGCCCTCAATTCACGTGGCATCAGCTACGCGTTCCACCTAGCGACCTGCGACGACACCAACCCACATTTGGTAACGTTGTCCACTCAGGCGGCCGCCGTTGTGACCGAAGAGATGCCGGTTGATCCGCCGCGCCGTTTCCTGCATGCCCTTGACCGCAGGACGCAGACACCAATTCTTTGCGTTGACACGGCTTGCGTGGTGCCAATGCAGTTGGTCACCCAACCTTACACACGCGCCTTCAAGTTCCGTAGCGCCACCGAAAAACTCTACGCACAACGACTCACGCGCGCCTGGCCTGACATCGCTGACTTGACCGACATGCCGCTGCACGCTAGGCCGTTCGATTTACAGGCGTTACCGTTTCATACGCTTGACCTGCAAGACACCAACCTCGCAGAATTGGTGGCCAAGTGCGCCATTGACCACTCCGTCGGTCCCGTCGTCGATACCCCGGGTGGTTCAAAAGCGGGCTACGATCGCTGGGAGCGCTTTAAAAAAAATGGCTTAAACAGTTATGCCCGCCGTCGAAATAACGCCTTGGAGGATGGAGTCAGCCGCATGTCGGCTTATTTGCATTACGGCATGGTGTCGCCCATGCGGCTGGCCAGAGAGAGCGCGGACATTGACAATCCGGGAGCAGAAAAATACCTGGACGAACTTTTAATTTGGCGAGAGTTGGCTTATGTATTCTGCTTTCATCGCACCGATCACGATCAATGGTCGGCGCTTCCCGATTGGGCGCAGAGCACACTGGAACAACATGCGCGCGATCACCGCGTCGTGGATTACTCGTGGGAGCAACTGGCGCGCGGTGTGACCGATGACTCGTTCTGGAATGCTGCTCAGAAATCACTGTTGATGCAGGGAGAACTTCACAACAACGTCCGCATGACGTGGGGAAAGGCAATTCTGAATTGGACTTCAACGCCGCAGCGCGCCCTTGCGTTAATGATCGATCTGAATCATCGCTACGCGCTGGATGGTCGTGATCCGGCATCGTACGGCGGTTTGCTGTGGTGTCTTGGGCAATTTGATCGCCCTTTCACTCCTGAATCGAACATCCTCGGAAGTGTGCGACCGCGTTCAACAGTCGATCACGCGCGGCGGCTGGACACGCGCGCCTACCACACGCGCGTCACAACGCCTCGTTTCGATCCCGTTCCGAAGGTGGCAGTGGTCGGAGCGGGAATCTCGGGGCTGATTGCTGCCCGCACACTGGCCGACCATGGTTTGCCCGTGACCGTTTTTGACAAGGGGCGCGGCGTCGGTGGGCGAATGGCAACCCGCCGTATCGACAGGCAACCCTGTTTCGACCACGGTGCCCAATATTTCACCGCTAGGGATCCACGCTTTCAGCGTTACGTTAAATCGTGGCTGCAGCAAGGCATCGTTGCCCCCTGGCCCGACTCGGACCAATCACTTGTGGTGTTAAAAAACGGGCAAATAGCAGACAAAAAAATTGCCAATCGAGAGCGCGACGCCCAATCAAGCATGCGACAGGCTTCCCCACCAACTCTCCAACCGCAGGTCTCTTTGGTCAATACACGTTTTGTGGGAAATCCATCGATGAACGCGGTCGGAAAACACCTGGCCGATGGGCTTGATGTACGGAGTGCCGTCTGCGTGGGTACCATCAAATCCAGCCAATCGCGATTACAGCTGTTCGACAACACGGGAAGCAACCTTGGCGATTTTGACCACGCCATTGTTGCGGCACCGGCACCGCAAACGGCGGCGTTATTGGCCAGCTTCCCGGAGTTGGTTCAACCGATTGCCCAAATCCAGATGCAGCCTTGCTGGGCCGTGATGGCAAGTTTTCCGTTGCCGCTGACGGAGGACTGGGTCGGCGCGTTTATCCACGACTCGATTTTGACCTGGGCGGCCCGCAACGGCACGAAACCGGGCAGGCCCAACGACGCCGAACACCTCGTTTTGCACGCACACCACCAGTGGACGGTGGAGAACTGGGAACTCGACGCCGCAGAAGTCGCCCGGGAATTACTCGCGGCATTCTGGCAAGCATCAGGTATCAAGCCACAAACCGCGACGCATTTACAGGCACATCGTTGGAAGTTTGCGATTCCGGTCGATCCCCCAGCGGACCACTGCTACGCCACGGAAGCGGCACAGGTTGTCGCCTGCGGAGACTGGGCCGGCGGACCGCGCGTCGAAGGTGCCTTCCTCAGCGGTATGGCAGCGGCAGGCAGAGTGTTAGGGACACTCCGGCCAAAACAGCAATCCAGACAAACGCGGTTATTTTAGGCTCTCCAGCCGTTCCAAATACAGAAATTCAGAAATCCGGAATACGTTCGAAAACACCCCTTCAGTCAATAACTGGACCTGCCCCGCTTTCTCATTGAGTTCGAAAGAAAATAGCCGCCCACGCTACCTGATTCAATTCGTTGTATCTGCCAAAGGCTTGACGCGGAATGTTTCTACGAGGATGGCGTAGAGAGCCGGTACTACGTAAAGCGTTAACAGTGTTGCGACCAACAAGCCAAAGATCATTAGCCAGGACATACCTTCCCAGAGCGGGCCGCCACTGAGGGCAAGGGGGATCAAGCCTCCGACAGTTGTGGCTGTAGTTAAGAAAATTGGAAGCATTCGCATCTTCCCGGCCTTCACCAGACACTCGCGAAACTGCTGTCTGGTTAAGCCGTTGATCGGGCCGTCGCCTGATTCCTCTTTGGCTTTCCGGGCAATCAGGATGTCGGCGAATTCGATGAAGATAATTCCGGTGTTCAATACGATTCCGAAAAGGGAAAGCAAGCCAAGCTGCGGCATGAATCCAAACAGGCTGTCGGTCACCCACAATCCAAAGAACGCTCCCATCAATGCCATCGGTAACGTCATCAGGATGACGAGCGTCTTTGACCAACCATTGTACTGAGTGACCAGGATAATGATGATCAGCAGGAACGAAATCCCGAACGACATCACCATGTTCGCTCCAGCCTTGACGCTTTCCTCTTTCGCTCCACCAACGACGACAGAATAGCCGGCTGGCAAGTCGGATTGAATCGCCTGCATCGCATCGCTGTTAAGCACTCGATCAACGACGTCGTTTCCTGAGAACCCTTCACGGACTTCGGCGGTTACCTTGATCGTTCGATTGGAGTTCCGACGTCCAATTTTGACGGGCCGGAATACCTGGCGAATGGTGGCGATTGAATTCAAAGGCAGCTTGCCATTTGAACCTTCGACGTAGGCGGCATCAAGTGCCGCTAGGTTCTGACGTTGCTCAGGGTTGAGTCGAAAGTAGACGGGCACAACGTGATCGTTTTCCCGAAAGCTGGAAAGTTGCAGCCCGGAAAAGTAGGCACTGAGTGTGTCCGCGACGTTCTGATTCGTCACCCCTGCCAGGTTTGCTTTTTCAGCGTCGATATCCAGCTCGATTTGAAATCCATCGACGCCCCAACTGTCAGCCACATCCCAGGTTCCGGTGTCGTCGTGCAATACTTTCTTGACTCGTTCCGCAATCTCACGAAGGGTGTCAATGTCTGCAAATCCGTCCCCACTGACTCGTAACTCGATCGCCGGCGCGGGCGGACCGAGTGAAAGTTCTTTGGGAATGATCCGGGCTCCTGCGATGGGCTGCAGGCCAAGTTTAGCATCGCCTTGAGTGCTCACTCTGCGAATGTCACGAAGCAGGGTTTTGGTTTGCCTGGCATCATTGGTTTGGATCAGGATCTCCGCAACGTTCGATCCAGGTGATGGTGGATCAACTGTCAACGCCCAGCGAGAACCACCTCGTCCAATCATGCAACGCATGTTACGAACCCGTTCAACCGTCGCGCCTGATTCGTCAACTTGTGGGCCAAGTTCCTTAATCATGGACTCGATTCGAGCCACCGCTTCGCTTGTCTGATTGATCGTTGCTGTTTCCGGCAAGATGACGTTGACGAAAAATTGATCACGACGATCCTGCGGGAAAAATTCCTGGCCGAATGGCAACTGCATTGAGCCCACCAACAGTGCGATGGTAATCGCGACCGTAACCCACTTGAGTTTCACAGCGATGCCAACTGTGAGGCCATAGATCTTCAAAATGAAATTGTCGTCACCTCCGGTGTCCCCGTTGCGGGGATTACTTGCCTCATCGTTGCGGGGGCTGCCAGCCTCCTTTGCTGCACCAGGAGGCAAGCTGCCTCCCCAACGGCCGCGTGACACGATGTGCAGGAATTGTTTCCAGACTTTTCCACCCATGTAGCCCAACCAGGGCAGCGGGGCACCTGGTCGATCGGAATTCCTGGGAGCCCGAATAAATGCGGCAGCCAAAATGACGCAAACCGTCATCGCCAGAAACCAGCTGAGCAACAGGGTTACTGACAATGTCACCGGCAAACTGTAGACGTATTCTTTGGAGCTGCCTTTCAAAGCGATCAACATCGGAATGAAAACGGCAACGGTCGTCAATGTACCGGTCAGCATCGGCAGAGCAAGCGCTCGAGCTCCTTCAACCGCTGCAGCATCTGGAGTCATCCCGTCCAGAATATTGGATCGTGTCTGGTCGCATACCTGAACAGCGTTATCGACCAACAAGCCCAGAGCAATGATGATTGAAGCCAGCGAGATTTGTTCCAGCTGAATGCCAAGCTGATTGATGATCGCGATCGAACCGAGCACGACGATGGGGATGTTTGCCGCCATCACCAATGAAGTTCGCAAGCCAACGAACAGGAAGACAACAATCACAACAATCACAATCGCCGAGATCACATTGGAGACCACATCATTGATTTTCCCTGATACGTTGATCGCTTGATTCGAGATCGGGCGAATTTCCAGATCGGCAGGCAGTGTCTGCTCAAAATCCACCAGTCGATCAATTCGATCGGTGCAGCGATTGCAGACGTTGATGATATTTTGGCCTGACTTCATCGTCACGCCCAGCATCACACAAGGAAAACTTCCGCGCTCGTCGGTAAAGCGTGACATGATATCGGGCGGATCAACATAGGAACGCTCAACCGTCAAACCGAGATCGCCAAGTCGAACCTGCCGGACAGGAATTATCTTGCCCGAGGCGTCCTGTCCGCCACCGACCGCGATCGTAATCGACTCGATCTCCTTGACCGCGTTCAAATCACCGCTGGGCTTGACGTTGTAAGACCCCTGCGCCGTTTCGATGCTTCCGCCTGAGGCGATCGTGTTTCTCTGATCCACCAGGCCACGGAGTTCATTGGTGGTCAGCCCAATCTGCGACCAGTTCCCAATCCCGGTTTCAACATAGATCGCTTCGTTACGGACGCCGTATTTGTCAACCGAGGCGACACCGTCCAACAAGCGAATCGCTGCGCGGACTTGATCAGCATAGACTTCCAGTTGCCGAGGCGTGTATTGGTGTTCCGGATGCACTTCCGATTCCCCGGGAAGCGGAACCTGATAGATGCCCATGACCAGAATTGAAGTATCACCAAAGTTCGAGTTTACCACCGGACGAACGGATTGGCTGGGCATCCGCACCAGTTCAACTTCGCTGCGGACCTTATCCCATACGTTATCAATCGTTGCCTTGGTGATACTGTCTTCGCCGTCAACATTGATGGTCGATAGTCCGTTGATCGTCGTCGATGTAATCTTGCTGACTTCGCTGATCCGGGCAATCGCACGTTCAAGCGGCTCAGTGACCAGCTCTTCTACCTTGCTGGCGGGTGTGCCAGGCCACGACGTCGAAACAACGCATGATCGGATCGTGAATTCCGGATCTTCACGCCGCGGCATCGTCTGAAAAGTAAACATGCCGTACGCGACCAGCATCGCGACAAGAGTCAGGACGACTGGTCGGTACTTCATAGCCCAGGCGGCAATGTTCATTTTGAAAATATCGCTATCGTGTTATATTGATGTGAATGTTGGCGACAGTCGTTTGCCCGCGTTGCGAAGGCTGCCAGCCTTCTTCAAGAAAGAGCGTGAAGGCTGGCAGCCTTCGCAACGGGTACAGAAACAGGAACAGAAAAACCAGCCAATCCTCTAATCATAGTTACCGAGGCATTTGAATGGACGCCGACGGAATTGTAACTCGTGGCGGTGCTTTGCCGCATTGGTACATGCCCGGATTTGCACACTTTGTGACCTACCGGCTGTTCGACACCGTCCCCAAGGCTCGACTTCAGGAAATGGCGCAATGACGAACGGCCCGAATCGAGTCGCCGCAAGATTTTGGTTTGCCGACCGAACGCAGCAAAGAAGCCGCTCACAAATTGTTCTTTGGCGAATTCGATGAAGCCCTGGAAACGAACACGAATCCGAATCGACGTTGGCTTGAACAACCTGAGGTTGCTAAAGTCGTCCGTGATAACTTGCACCATCACAACGGATCGCTCTACGAATTGCTTGCCTGGTGCATCATGCCGAATCATGTTCACATTTTGATACAACCGTTTGAGTTGTCCGCTTTGCCCAATCAAACTGCTGATGACAATGTCCACTACTCGGATGAAGTTGCCGATGCCGCGTCGCCATTGAGCCGAATCATGCATAGTCTGAAGAGCTACACGGCAAATGAAGCGAATCGGTTGCTGGGTCGAACGGGAGTTTTTTGGCAACGTGAATCCTATGATCATTGGGTCAGGGATCTGGATGAACTGGAACGGATTGTCGATTACATTCGATTAAACCCTGTCAAAGCAGGTTTGTGCAAACTGGCGCACGAATGGGTTTTTTCGTCAGCGCATGATCGGTTTTGCCTTGATGGGTCTGAGTGTGGTTTGATCGGGAAACTGCGTGATGATTGGCGACGGTAAGGTGCCTCCCGTTGCCGTAGCCGTAGTGCAGGCTGCCAGCCTTCAATCGCGCGGAAGAAGGCTGGCAGCCTTGACAACGGTTACTTGCTGCCCTTCGATCAGGAAATGAGCCCCCTTTGTGACGTACTGCTTGCCGACGACTGAACCTGTGCCCACCGGGCGAATCTGACGAACCGACGAAGTTGTCTCACCCGAATTGGTTGGCAATAATACGACCTCCACGCGATTAACCGTTGCATCGTTGCCACTGCCGGAAACAACCGCAAGAAAGGTTCGATCGCCCTGATGAATCACAGCGTCCATTGGAACAAACAATCCTTCTGCCGACTCCTGTTGAGACAAATCGACTTGAACGATGTCACCCGGACGGATCGCCCACTGCCGCCTGGCTTCGATGCGAATCTGGTTACCGTTAAATTGTCTGGCTTGTTCTGGCGACAGCGAAAGCTTGCCTGCGACAAACGTTCTCTCGAGATCAATCGAATCGTCCAGTACTTTGATCTGGCGAAACAGCCAACTGCCGAGAAACGGAATCTGCAACGATTCTTTCTCGATACGGAGTTTTGAAACGGTTAGCAGGCGGTTGGCAGGAAAGATGTCACCCATCTGCAAGTTGTCAACTTTCCAAACGTAGCTGCCCAACTCGTCGTCAAGGATGGCATCTTCGGCGACAAAATTCATTCCCGCAGTTTCGCCGGGCAAGAAGTCGTACTTCATTGGCCAGACATCAATGACGGTTGGAATGGAGGACGAATCCTTCAAAACTTCCGAACGATCTGCGACGTTTTCGTTCTTGATCAGCACCGTGACGGTAAACGTTCGTGTTGCTGGATCGGCCGTCGAGTCTATTTGATAGAGGTAGCCAACATCCGGCTTCTTCGCACCATTTTCGCCGGAGATAAACACTGGCACATTCTGACGGTTTCGCAGCAGTCGGGAATCGTCAGCCGAAACTTCAAACTCGACTTTGATCGGATTCATCATTTGCACGGTTGCGACTGGATTGCCTGCTCCGACAAAGCTACCGGGAACAACGGACACCTCCGCAATCTGGCCTCTGAACGAAGAATATAATTCGCAATTAGCGAGATTGCGTTGTGCTTCCTGTAACGCCTGGTCTGCGATATCGACCTGTAGCTTGATCGACTTCAGCTCGGCTTCCTTGGCTTTTTGCGTTGACCTTAATTGCTCGATTTTCGACAAGGCGTTTTGGTAGTTGGCTTCTGCTTTGTCCGCGTCTGCCTGAGCGCCCGCGTTGCGTTGAACAAGTCGGTTTCGGCGATCGCGGTCAACCTCGGCAAGCTGAAGATCGGCGTCAGCGGCCTTGAATTGTGCCGGGAAGCTTTTCTCCAGCTCTGTTTCGGCGGCTGCAACACTTTGCTCGGCCCGCGACAGTTCTGCCTTGGCTTGCTCAACTTGCAGGCGATACTTTTCTGACTCAATTCGGGCGATCGGTTCGCCGGGAATCACAACAACATTGTTGCTATCAACGATACGCCCTTCGACATTGGCATTCGGCTCGATGACCCATTCGATTCGACCGCTTATTTCAAATCCAATTTGTTCGGACTTCCACGATGCAGCTGAAGCCGTCACGATGCGACGATCGCCGGGGGCTTGCATTACAAGAGTCGCAACCTCCACCGGACGCGGCGGTTTTACTTTGGGCACTTCTTGGGTTTGCTTACAACCATTGAGCGACAACGCGATGCACAGTGCGAAACAGACAGGTAGCTTGTTCATGTCGATTCGATCCTGCTGTTAAGTTGTGACGGTTGGCGAAAGCCGGACTGCTGCGTTGGCAATCCACATTCTACGGCTCGCAGCGTGCGGGTTTTACAGATTGCGCTCATTGCATGAATCGTGCCGATGGTATCAACGGATACCTGCGCAGGGAAGCTGGCAGCATCCCCAACGTTACGAAAGCCCCCGGCACTCCTGAACTATTCGTTGCGAAGGCTGCCAGCCTTCCTGGACATGGAAACCCAATGTTCACATCGCCCAACAGTCAATCTTAGTTGAACCACCCCGGGAAGAAACCAGAAATGAGCTTTGCCAAGCCACCATTTCGAACGTTACTTGCGTTGCTGGTTGGCCTTGGGCTGTCCGCAAGCCTTGGCTGCAGCAGTCTTGAGTATTGGCGAAACAACGGATTCAAAGTCGGCCCCAACTATTGTCCGCCGACCACCCCCGTTGCCTCAGAATTCAGTCAACAGGGCTCTCCGTTCATTCGCAACGACCAGGTTATTGATCCTCAGTGGTGGCTCGTATTCAATGATCCGGATTTGAACGTCTTGATTGAGTCACTTTGTGAGCAAAACCTCACGCTCAAACAAGCGGCTTGGCGGATCGAAGAGTCCCGGGCTTTGCTGGCAGCCCAAACCACAACCTTGCTGCCACAACAGAACTTTGCATCAGGCGCCTACTCACGCAACCAAAACAACGCATTGGGTCCACCCGTTTCTTCGGATCGTTGGTCGTTCGGGTACAGTTCGGCATGGGAGCTGGATCTATGGGGCAGGATTCGTCGAAACATCGATGCCTCGCAGGCTCAGCTTGATGCCTCGGTGAAAGACTACGACTTCGCCCTGGTCTCGCTGATCGGCGACGTTGCATCGCTTTACATTCAAATTCGCTCGCTGGAAGAACGTATTGCCCTGGCTCAGCGGAACATCGAATCGTTCAAAGGAAGCCTGGACGTTGCCAAGGCACGTGAAGAAGAAGACGTCGCATCGCCGCTGGATGTCGTGCAAGCCGAATCCAATTTGCTTTTGACTCAGGCGTCCATTCCACGTTTCGAATTCGCAAGGCTTCAGGCGTTGAAGGCCCTGTCTGTGCTGCTTGGGATTCCGCCAAGCGAGATCAGTTCATTGGGCAACGCCGGAGCCCTGCCAGAGATCCCCCGCGAAGTCGTTGTTGGCATTCCCGCCGAACTTCTCACTCGCCGTCCAGACATTCGCGCGGCTGAGCGGAACTTGAAAGCCAATTTTGAGGCAATCGGAATTACGGAAGCCGAGTTGTATCCGTCGCTTTCGATCAGCGGCAACCTTGGATACGCATCGGGTGAGTTCCGCGACTTGTTTTCCACGTCCGCGTTCAACGGCGGCATTGGACCGGCGTTCAACTGGAACGTCTTGAACTTCGGTCGCATCAAGCAACAGGTTCGCGCCAGTGAGGCTCGTTTCATTCAATTGAAGCTGGACTTTGAAAATCGCGTCCTGGCCGCCCAACAAGAAGTCGAAACGTCGATGATCGAGTTCATCAAGACGCACGAGGAATACGAGTTCAATCTCGCCAACGAAAAAGCCACCCGAGAAGCCGCCCGCATCGGCATCGAACAGTATAAGGCTGGCGATGTTGACTTCGGCCGCGTCTTCGTCGTGCAGTCCAACCTCGTCCAGGCCCAGGACGCGCTCGTCGCCAACCGGGCCTCGATTGCCTTGGCTCTTATCAATACCTACCGTTCCCTGGGCGGCGGCTGGGAGCTCCGATGTTCACCCGGTTCAGAGAACCAAGCATTTCCGATGGTTGATTCGATCAGCACATCGTCTCCGGGCAACACGCAACCAAATATTCGGGAAACCGTCCCTATCAACGCCGGCCTGCTCGAAGACGCCGCTCCAAACTAAGCGACTTGGCTGTTTAGGGCGATGTGACCGAAGCGTCAACGGAAAAACAATTGGGTGTCATGCTTCACGCATCAAAGAAAAAAACACAAGGACTGGATACGAGCATGCTTAGGCGATAGCTTACCATTGGCGATGCTGCCAGCTTCGCTCCGACGCTGGCAGCGTCGCCAACGGATCGTAAATCCCTAACTGCCAGTCGCCTTACGCGATAGATAAGGTATTGGGTAGTATTGCGTGAGCACGTTTCGAATGAAGGCTTGAACCATCCACAATTACTCGCGAAAGTATGGCACAGCGGCTTCGACCTCGTGTCGATTCTTCATTTGTTGAGAGGTACAGATTAGGACGCTGTTCGAAGAGATATGGTGAGAAGTCGACTATTAGATAAACTACCCTTTCCCTAATGAGGATATCGCATGCAAGCAACAGATAAAGGTTCTTTGATTCGCTAAAGCGAGTCAATGATTCACGGGCAGAAGACACCTGATTTAGGAGCTACATTCGCGATTGAATGTAGGGTTTCGGTGAGCGGCATACAGAGGCTGCGATCCGACACATCGAAGCACCTACACCTCTTCAAACTTGCGTTTCCAAACCCTCTCAACCACCGCGAATAGTAATGCGGTACTCCAACCGAAGACGAGCAACCCGGTCATGGCTTGGCAGGCACTCAGCATTCGCCAGTTGCCTTTGATGACGATGTCGCCGTAGCCCAATGTTGTAAACGTGACGGTCGAAAAGTAGGCAGAGTCTTCGAGATTGGTAAACTTCTCGCCGCCGACGATATAGCAGTAGGCGATCGCCCAGATGCCAGTCTCAAGAATGTGAGTCACCAGCAACCAAACCGCCGTCAGCACAAGCGCCTTGAGTTCGCCAAATCGAGCTTGGAAACTGGCCGCGCGCTCCCGTAACACGCCGATCAAGCATGAACTGCTAACGGCGTGAATGACAATCGTAACGATGGCAAGCGAGATCCCGAAGGGGATAGAAAGTATCATGGTCGTTTGGTAGGAATCAGTAAACAATTTAGTTATCGGTTCCATCACGTTGTGAAGGCTGCCAGCCTTCCTAGTTCAAAGTTGAAGGCTGGCAGCCTTCGCAACGGGTGGGCCAATGATCCCGATTGTAACATGTTTACCTGACAGCTTTATACTTGAACAACCTCAAACCAACTGTGGACTTCGGTGACCGCGCGAACTCCGTCTCTGGCAACGCCAATACGTTTTCACTTTCTCCAAAAGTCAGGCTTGAGGGAAGAAGACTTCGCGATCACTTAACTTGGGAAAATCGTCCAGCGTTGTGATCCCATCCATTATGGCCGCCAGTTTTCATTGCAAAGCTCGTAGCTCGGCGAACTCGAGTTAGGCAGTAACGATGCGATTGAGGGCTTCAATTTCCTCTGCCCCAAAGTAATTCTTCGCGATCGAGACTTCGGATTTAAGCGGACGCTTTCCTTTTACGATGTCAGTCTCATGTTGGGTTGATCGACATCGGCTCGCATGTAAACGATTTCGGCAGCTGTGTGCCCGCGGACTGCCCAAGGCATCTTGTTTTGCACCGTCTTGAAAAATACCTGAAACGTTGTAATCGATACTGGTCGCGTAGCTGTCGAGAACTTTTCGTCAAAACACGCGCTCTGATGAACGGATGTCGCGGATACCTGCCAGTGGGTCTTCGAAATACTGCCCTCACCTCCGGCCTTAGTGACGACAAAGACATTACTGGAGGCCGAAGGAGCGTTTCGGCCTTGAAAGACAAAGTACCCGAGGCGGGACTTGAACCCGCACGTCCGTAAGGACACAGGATTTTAAATCCTGAGCGTCTGCCAATTCCGCCACTCGGGCTTGAGTCGCTGATGATTGACAGGATGCCATTGGCGATGCGAAGACAGATTAGCCCAAGACTTCATTCGGGCTCAACCTTCCTGTCGCAGCACAGTATCTTGATCTTGGGCTTCAACGTCAATAACGGGTACCGCCGGAAGACAAAAAAACTCAGGCCCCCCTTTCCATCATTTCCCTTTCTTCCAGCATCCGGCGCTATTTTTCGAATTGCCGTAACTGGCGCGGAGACAGCCAATCACTGACCTGGTCACCAGAAACTCTTGCCGAATTCAATTTCGTCCACTGCATGGGAGTCAGCCCCAGTTCCCCAAGCTTTTCAATCCGGGAAACCTGCTTCTTCTGGTCGCTTTGCGGGGCCCGACGATAACCGTTTTTGAAACTGAAACGCTTCACGTTTCTCAATCGCGTCTTGTCTTTCACAATCTGCTGGTCTTCCGCCGTTGGCAGATAAACGGCGCTGGCACAGTCAAATTCTTCGGCCGCACCTACCAGATCGATCAGGCTGATTTTGTTTTCATCGTACTTGACCACGACGACCTCGTGCCCGTCGAAGAAACCGGCCTCGGTAGCGATGACACCGTCCAACGAACCCAGTTTTGCCTCGCCTGTCCAAAAGCAATACATCGCAAACGCGACGATCTTGTTGTCGGGACTGGTTTCCGGAATCAGTACGCTCTCCAAGTAAGCCGGTACCTGATGATCGGCGGCTTCAAGCGCCTGCGCGATACGTACGGCGGTACCATGGATACCCCACACGCGGTCCCGGCGAGGAATCACATCTTCCAAATCAGAATCGAGGAACCGCATTACCTGAAAGTTCCAGGCGGGCTCTTTGAAGCGCTGCAAAATCTGCTTGTCCTTGCCGCCAACATTATTATAGACGGCCATCGGCACGAAATTGTCCTCGAGGGCTTCAACAATCAAGGGCTGGACCAACACCTGCTGGCCATAATTCTGACAGCCCTGTCAGCCGGGAACCTCCTGAAACAGCAACGCGACCAGCTTGTGTTCCGATTTCGATTTGGCTTGCGCCTCGTCCAAATCCCGCAGCCAGTTGACCGCGCCCAGTTCAACTGGCTGTTTGGTCTTCTGAGCCATCGTCAGGCCGTTGGCAAGACAAAAGGTGATCACAAATACGGCAGCGGCAAAGCTGAGAACGAGGTATTTCATGGTAGAGTTTTCCCAAATTTGGAAGATTGGTTGCCAAGCCTTTGGAAATACTGGCAACCAATGAAAAACATCTGCTTTCACGGCAACGAATTCCCGCCGTCGGGAAACCTATTCCCAAACCCCGGGCAATGGTAGCGGGACGGTGGTCCCCACGCAGCCCAGTACGCCTAAATGGTGGGGACCACGTTCCGCTATTTCACATCGCGCCAAGGAGCCTTGTTGTACTTGGGACGCAATGTCGGGCAATACCTTACTTTGCGTCACGTTTACGTCTGACGAACTCCTGTCGTCAGCGCGGCTGTCCCCACTGGGCAAACGCCGCTGCCCTGTCGGTTTTGCAAGCGATTCCCCGGATCAACGCGAGTCGTTTCGGCATAGGCCTGAAGTTTTTTTCAACACATCATGCAGCGTCGATATAAGATGAGGCGTCTTGATTTCGCCGCCGAAGGGTTCGATATCAGCATCCCCCATATCATCGATGAAGATCACGACCGGGAAGGAAATCGTTTTCGACGGCGATCAGAATTGGCGCGTGTGCAGCGTGTGCAATCACCAAGACTACTGATAACAGCGGTGAAAGCCACATCTTCTAGCCCCTGCGCTGCCAAGTTAACCACGCAGTTGTCATTCTTGCAACAAAATCCACAGAACCTCAGCACTTATTGCTTTATTGGACCAACGAATTTTTCCCCAGTTCGACATCCAGCTCAAGCATTTCCTTCCCTCGTTGGAGTTTGATGTTCATGGATTCACCGGGGTCATATTGGGCGATTCTCAGCCGCACTTCGTGGAATGTTGTGACAGGATCTCCATCGATAGCGCGGATCACATCCCCCACTCTGATCCCTTCACGCGCCGCACTGGATCCCGGTGAGATAAAGGCGATCTGGCAACCAAGCTGATCCGGTCTGCCCACCTCATTCTTGGGACCAACCCCGAGAAACGCCCGGGGCTGAAAACTGATGCGGATACGCCGCGTGGATTCCAGTCGCTGGAACGCCTCGATATCAAATTTGCACCCGCGCAACTCCAGTTGGGCTAGGCGTTTCATTTGACCGAGCGCAGTCAAAAAATCCTTACTGACGGCCATCGACTCTAGCTTGACCGAGTTGACCTGTAGCAGGTTGGGCAACTCCCGAAGCGCCGAATCCTTTAGTGTTGTATTGGTCAGGACAATAGCGCGCATCCGTTTCAGTTCCACCAACGGAGCGATGGTTTTGCCGTCCACTTCAATGTCATTGAAATTGACCGCAAACGTCGAAACCCGTTTCAGACGGTTGAGTTCTGCGACGCCGTCGGCATTCAGTCGGCAATTGTCCAACCGCAACACTCCCAGAGATGAAAATGGGGTCAGCGATTTGCAAAACGCAGGTTCCAGCGTGTATCCACGAAGTGTGATCGCGCGGAGCGTTTGCGGAAACGCACGGTTGGCCAATTCCGGTAACGGGACCGTCGCCAGATTCACCGAGACAATCGAGGCATTTTCCCGAATGGTTTTCCAATGCGGTTCGGTCAGTTCCGTGCCAGCGAGTTCCAGTGCAATCGGGCTGCCGACTTCGGCCAGCCTGTCGAGGATTTTTACATCTGCGACCCACGCGTCCGGAAATTGCACCAATATCGGCTGGTTTTGCTGGTAGGTGTACTGATTGATGAACTGCTGCCGTGGCACGTCAATCGGACGGGAGTGTTTGAGGATGAAGCTGCGATTTTCCGCAGCAGAATTATTCAGAATTTTTTCAACCTGAACGCGCTGTTGATCCATGTCAAGCTCTTCGGGTCCTGCCGATTCGCCGACATCGCGCTGCATGGCATTCCTTTGCATCACCGCATGTCGCTGACGAATAAGGGCCTGGCGAAGGATCGGTTGCGAGCTGTAAGCCGAAGTGACTTTTCCCCCGGCTTTCACGATGGCTTTGAGCGCATCCGATTTGCGGCGCTGTCGCCAGTCTGCCTTCAACAGCTCGATCCGTTCGGCCATTGCCTGGTTTCCGTTGGAATACAAGGTCAGCAGCAAACTGGTCGCGCGCAGGAACGTTTCTTCTTCGCTGGACGCACTAACTCCTTCGAGTATTTTTCGAATTCGGTATACGGTTTCGGGGGGAGCGTTGAAATAGCGTTTTGCAATTTCGGGCAGCACTCGCGCACTGCGGGCAGTCAGCAATCGCGTCGCCTCTTCGCGTACGGCATATTTTTCGTGCTCGAGATCGTCAAGCAATTGCTGGTCAGATTTTTCCGAATCTTTCCCGGTCGTGGGGTTGGGGATTGCGGTTAATTCGGAGGAACGTGCATTGTCACCCAAGGAGGGCTCCTGCCAGCAGGCGGCGGATGCCTGTGAACCGACTCCATTGGCCACCAAGATTGCTGACACAACGAGAACGATTCCGGAAACGAAGATTCCGGAAACAGAGCGATTGGCTCCGCTTGCGCCCGGTAGCGCGGAATTTGGAAAGATGGGCGCAATTGCTGATTTGGGTTTCGCTGTCGGAGGTTTCACAATCATGGGCTTGGTCGAGTTGTCAGAGTTTGATAGCACTATTGTTTCTGTCCATTGAGCCGACAGGAAGGTTTGGGGGAAAAAAATTAAAGAATTGAGAGCTTTTGTTAATTACCGTCCGGCTTGAGTCCGATGAATGAAACATCGGGAAAACCGGACTATTCGCTGTCAGTTATACCATTGATGGCTTGAGAATAAACGCTTTTGTTGAAAGTGGCGGTTGTTGCCCCTCCTTTTTTATTACAGCTGGACAGAATGTCTTGGCACAGGTGATCCGTTATGAAAATCCATACCACACGATTCGCGAGCATAGAAATTGAGCCGGATGACATCCTGTTCTTCCGCAATGGTTTGCTGGGTTTTGAGGATTGCCGCCACTGGGTGTTGCTGGCCGATGCAGATAATTCTGCCGTGGCGTGGCTTCAGAGCATGCAGCACTCGGACATTGCCCTCCCGGTAGTTTCGCCTCGCCGTTTTGTTGAGGACTACCAGGTTCGCCTCGAACCGAAAGACGTTGAGTCACTACAGTTGAGCTCCGTCGAGCAGGCATATGTGCTGGGCGTGGTTAGCCGCGATGAGGATACGCTGACCCTTAATATGCGAGCCCCGTTGGTGATCAACCTTGATCGCCGCATCGGATGTCAGGTGGTCACAGTTGACCCCCAACCGATGCGTTATGAGCTGACCACGTTGCCGACGCGGCTGCGAAAGAGTGCCTAGATTTAACCACGATTCCTTCAAGACAAGGCGCGGTCAAGCGACCGGACAGGCCGATTCAAGCCCGGGCGTTATGAGTGACGTGCGGGCTTTCTCGTGTCCGGCGAGCCACGCACCAGTGCTTAGTTTGCCATACTCTCGTTAGCGCGACAACCAACTCTGACAGCATGGCAACAACAGCCTCTGTTGGCGCAGCCCCCATCACTACAGTCCGTAGCCCCGTTTCCAGCGTGGGAAGCTTGCGTAACCGTCACCACCGGCCCTGTGGGATGGCCATCCAAGGGGTGCCACTGGTTCAAACGGACTTGTAGCGTTTTTTTAGGAGGGTGCCAAATAGTTGGCCGATATCAACGAAGACCTTGCTGCTAGCGTTACCGCAGTGAGGATTGAATGCGGCAAAGGATTGCTCCGAATTCAAAATTATGGAAGCGGGGAAAGAAAGGCATTCGTTTGCAACCCTCGCCTTTTGACAGGCAGTCACTTTTAATTAAAGGAGCCAGCCATGCTGGTCTTGTCGCGACACCGAGACGAAAGCATCATGATCGGCGACGATGTGATGATTACGATCGTAGACATTCGAGGAGACAAAGTCCGTTTGGGGATCGACGCACCGCAGGAAATTCCTGTGCATCGTCAGGAGGTCTATGACGCCATTAAACGCGAAAACGAGAAAGCCAGTCGGCTGGGCCCATCGGAAACCAAAGACATCGGTTAGTGGTATCTGTCAATTGGCAGGCAGGTTGCCTAGCAAGCACTTTATCTCCAAAAACGATTCGGCCGACAGCCTCAACGGTTGGGGCGGGCCGTTGGTGACGGGCGCGGAAGCGACCGTCGGTATCGCCCTGTTGTTGGGCGCGCTCCTGATAGTTTTTCCCGCAACGGAGGATTCGGAACCAGCCGGCTTGCCCGAACTGGCCAAACCGTCTGCAAGTTTTCAGGAACGCCTGAACGACCAACTGGCGATGGTGGCCACGCAAACCCGGTCAGGCGCAAGTGGAGAGTTACTGGAGAAACACAACCCGTTTGTGAGATTTCCGGAACTGAACAAGTTCGAAAAGATCCAACAGACCGTTCGCACGATCAGCAACCCGGCGGCGATCGAACAGTTGATCCCCCACCCCCGAATCGACGAACTTAAAAATAAACCCGCCGTTCAGGCGGCGATCGACAAGCTGAAATTTGATGAAGCGATCCGCCAAATTATTGGATCGGAAGAACCGCTAAATCAGACGAGGATGAGTTGGACGAACCCGGGTTTTGGGAAGAGGCAGCGCTGATCATTGAGGATTTAACCCCCTAGCTGCGAATCGGCAGCCCAGCGCGGACATCGTCACCAACTTAGACCCGGCAGAACTTCAGCACGTCGTGCGCAGAGGCACGGTAACTGGTATAGAACGGGCCAAATTCGGCATATTTAGCGCTGGCTTCGTCGAAACGCATATCGTAGACGATTTGTTTCAGATGCTTGGGGTTGGTTGCCCACAGCGTGACCCCCCACTCCCAGTCGTCCATCCCAATCCCGACTGTGATCAACTGGGAGACTTTGCCCGCAAATTTGATTCCGCTTCGCGCGTGTTCGGACATCAATTTTTGGCGTTCAGAGGCTGAAAGCGTAAACCAGTTGGCTCCCGGGTAACGCCACTTGTTCATTGGGTAAAAACAACTGACCGGATAGTCCGGGAAATCGGGTGTCAGTCGTTGGTAGTTCATTTTCCCCAACCGCCCCTGGTAGGCGGCAACTTTCTTTTCAGCAGACGATTCGTCTTCGCCTTCATCCAGCAAGCGTTTCCGGTAGCCCTCCAGGGACAACACGTATTCGGAAATTTCCGATATCGAAACGTACGACCAGATTGTATTGATCGCCGGACCAAGCTTGCCTGCGCGAACCTGTTGATGAACGGACTGGATCTTGAGCGGATCGGGGTCCATCATCATTAAAGAAAAATCTGCCTTGTGTCCTGAAACAATCCCGATTTGTATTCTGGCCGGGGCCACAGATTGAAGCGCGTCGAGTGCCTCGACCAGATCTTTACGCCCCTGCTCAATATCTTGGTCGGAGAGTGACGCGAGCACTTGGCGGTCGAACTGGTAGAAGAAATGCGAGCAATGCCAGCCTTCTTCGGGGGTCAGTTGTTCGACGGTGAAACCAAGGTCCGGAGCTTGAAAGGTCATGATCGTTATTCGTCCAGAATTTTCGAAACGGCTTGCAACAGCCGATCCATTGTAAACGGTTTCTGGATGTAGTCATTGACCCCCAGCAATTCCGCGTATTTACGATGCCGCATGCCTTCGTTTCCTGTGATCATGATGATCGGCATTTGGGTTTCGCTATTTTGTCGCAAGCGCTCAAGCACGAGGAATCCGCTGCGGCGCGGCATCATCAGGTCCAGAATCACCAGATCGGGTGACTTGGTTTCCGCATAGGCAATTCCCTGGTTGCCATCACTGGCCGTGGAGACTTGCATTCCGCGCGATCGGAGCGTAGCAGCGATTGTTTCCACGATTTCAGAATCGTCGTCCACAATCAGTACATGTTGAGCGCTATCGGATTGGCTATTCATTAAGTGGTCACCGGCAAAAAAGGTTCTAAGGGGTTTGGTTGGCTGTTGAGAAAGAGAGCATGTTGGGGAAGTTTTGATTGGGGTTCCAGAAGTCAATCGGCCTTCCCGGATTACCGGGCCGCTGGTCGTTTTAGACCAAAGCGGCTGGATGACGAACTGATAACTTACTCTTTTATCATGCCATGTTTTAGGGGAAAGCATAGTCAAAGAGCTATATATCGCAAAAATTTCCGTGCGGGTAACCGTCCTTGAACTCCGGGCTGCGATGAGGGTTACTACTCCGACAGGTCCTCTTTTCGGAAAATTGATCAGATCAATCAAAGCGTGCAAATCCGTTTCGGCTGTGAAAACTGGCCCGGGAAGGACCGTTTTTGCCGGAGGATGCCGATTCGTCTGTCCACTTTCAAAATCGACAGTCGATAAACCAACAAGAGTGGATTGACGCGAAGGATCGCATCGGCATCAGATTTTTATGGGACGATTCCAATGTGGCGGTCTTTTTTCTATGCGTTAAGCGTCAGTTTAATGGTGCTCGGCGGAGAGGCGTTGATTTTTGAAAGCGCCGAACTCAACCCGCAAGCGAAACTTCCACCATTCATTCAGCGGATAATGGATCAAGATGCCCCACAACACGGGATGACCGCAGCCTGGCCGGGGCAAGACCAATACGCTTTCGGTGGATCCTCGCAATCGGCCGTAATGCCCAACGCGACGGGGCCAAGTTCTGTTCAGGCACCGATGGCATTTCCGGTTTCTTCAAGCGGTGGAAATGATCTTCAACGGCGATCTCGATTCGGCCCCTCGCGGTTTGTGGGATCTGCCGCAGGCGGGTATGGTGGAGGCAGAATCAGCTTCCAACCCGACTCGCGCTCCGGTCAGCGTTTGGCCCCGACCCAGCTGGCGTCGATGTCTGCTACCGGAAACCACCAATCCATTGGTGGACCAGGGGATTCCCTCAATTTCAGTCGATCCAGCTCTAGGAAAGTGATTGTGACCAAGGATTGGATGCCTTGGAGCTTGATTGCGGTGGGAGGTGTCATCTTTTTGTATACACACAGCTCTCGCCGACGGTACCCGGATTAAAAAAAAGACACTTGGACTAACCAATTGTCCGCATGAAATTTGCTGACCAGCCCTCCTTCAGCGTCCGTTCAGCCCCCGGGTTCGCCCTTGACCGTTCGGCCTGACCATCACAGGTTTACCAGAGGTGGGCCTTTCAAAACCACGCTGGCACATCCCGGCCCCAACCACGCTGGCCATCCCCCGATGGCTCTACCTCTCCCTGCCTCAATTACCACTCTGCCTCTGCCCGGTCGTTTGACCACCGCCTCATCACGACAATACCTGTCCAAGTCGCCCAGCTCCGATCTATCTTTACATTTTCAGAGCTCGTGCCTACAGTCTAGCTTGCCTCCAGCCTTCGGTTGTCTCAATTTAGGCGGTTGAAAAGAGGCAATTTCTAAACATTCCGAGCGTTTCGCAGGCCCGCTGTCAGGTGATGGGGTCTGGGTGACGAAAATCGGCGTATTTGCCCTACAGAACCCCTGCATGAATACTCCTCAAAATCTGACGCTCGAAGCCACGCTTGCCCAATCACAAGCTCCCACCAGCGTCGAAAAAGCCGAGCAATGGTTGGATAGGCTGACGTGGATCGGACGCACTCTGCTGCTGTCAATTTTAGTAATTACTCCTTGGGAATTTGGGGCGGTCGATCCGTGGGCCCAGCGGCAAATTGCGTTTGTGCTGGGCATTTGCTTAGTGATCTGGTGGTTTGAATCGGCACTTCGTCGTTCCCGCAGTCAGGTGGTTCCGTATGTGTTTATTCCAGTGGCCATCGGGCTCTTGCTGGGGCTGTTTCAATTGTGGGAGTTGCCCTCGAACCTTGCTTCTATTTTCCTTGGCAAACAAACGGCCCTGTATCAGCAGTTAGGTTCCGATCTCAAGCTATCGCCAACCATTTCGCTGTCTCACGAAGGCACGCGTTATTTCATCGGATTGGTAACGTTAGGAGTATCCGGCCTAGTGCTGGGCTGCCGCTACTTTCGCACCCGTTTTGAAATCACTTTACTACTGGCCATGATGACGATTAACGGAGCGCTGATTTCGTTCTTTGGCATTGTCCAGTCGCTGATGTCGCCGCCGGGCTACATTTACTGGACAACTGAACTGGTCAATGGCGGTGCTCCGTTTGGTCCGTATGTCAATCGCAACAATGGTGCCGGATTTTTATTGATCTCTCTAGCCTGTTCGATTGGCCTGATGGTCATTCTGATGAGCAACAAGGAAGATCGCGGACCACGACAAATCGTCAGCAAAGAGATCCCGTTTTGGCGGCAGTTTTCGTTTCACCTGCTGCTGTTCATTTCCGACTTGGACGCCAAAAAAATGGCTGCGATGCTGGCCAGTGTCCTGATTGGAATTGGAATTATCGCATCACTTTCGCGTGGGGGCGTGTTGGCAATGTTGATCGGCATGGCCGCTACGCTTGTGTTTTACGGTATGGCACGGCGGCCGTCATTCACCGGTTTTATCTTCCTGCCGATGGTGGCACTTGCATTTGGCATTGCAGGTTGGGTAGGATTCGCCGAACGCTTGCTGGGACGTTTCGAGAGAGTCAATTTTGCCTCCAATAGCGCCGACCGACTGGCACACTGGCGTGAGATTTGGCCTGTGACTTCCGAAATGGGGATCCTTGGATCGGGGCTGGGTTCTTACGAACACGTCCACCGCATGTACCGGACAACCCCGGAAACGACGATCTTTACATTCGCAGAAAGTCAGTTTTACCAAACGTTGGTCGAGATGGGCTGGCCAGGGCTTTTGCTGGTGTTGATTTGTTGGGCGATGATCTACTACTACGCCGCATTCGCCCTCTGGCGGGGTCGCTCGCCGGTCACCGTCGCGGTCGGCACCATGGGGATTTTCCTGTGCCTTTCTGTGTTGGTCGCATCGGCCTTTGACTTTGGTTTGTACCAGTCGGCCAACATGATTTCCATGGCGGTCGTCAGCGGTGCGCTTGCTTACAACGCACATGCGCTGGCCGGGCGTTTGAAAGAAAAGTCGTGGTTACAATTTGAGGCACCTAATTCGCTCTGTCAGGCAATTGGACTGGTGTTATTTTCAGGTGTGTTCGTGGCCGGTTTGGGGCTGCACAGCCGGGCAAAAATTGATGCCAAACGCGAGGTCAGCCCGCGCCAGTTTGCGGTCAACAATCCGGATCTGGAAACCACCGAACGGCTGATTTCTGAATTGATCCCACTGGTTAAAAGAACGCCTGTCAGCCGGGGACTGAACTACCTTTCGCGTTTATACGTGCAACGCATGAGGCTTCAACATTACACAAAACTGGCTGAAGATTCTGCACCGACACAAGCCAAAATGTTGCCCGAGGACAAACGTAAATTTCTGAAAAACCTCTGGAATCTTACCTCACTGGAGCACATTCACGAGCACATTTACTCGCTGAAACGTGAATCGTCGGTGCTTGAGGCACGGGCTTTTCAGCAACAACCGTTTATCCAAGAAAACATCAGTCTGGCCACCAGCGCACTTAACCTCAGCCGGAGGAGCTCCCTGCTTCAACCCAGTCAGCAAATCCGTCTGACCAAGCTATATGCGATTCTTGGTGGCAGCCGCAAGGCGAACAAGCACGCGGCGATCGCCGCCGGATTGGCCCCGGGTAGCCTGACCATCAATAAACTTGCCGGAACCTATTACCTGCAATCAGGCAACAGCCTCAAAGCGGCTCCTTTTATCCGTCGCTACCTCGAATTGGCCCCCGGTCGCTATCAGGAAATTGCAGATCTAATTAGCGGAAATACCGCCCGAAAAATCGCGCCGCCGAATGATAATGCAATTTTGGATCACTTCCTTCCCGACGATCCTTACATCATCTACAGGTATGTCACCGAGAAAATGCCACCACTGTCTCCCGTCCGCGAAAAGGGCCTGAAAAAAGCCGATCAGCTGCTGGTTGATGTATCACCGGCGGACCACCAAGGCATGGTTTTGAGCGCGCGTGTCAAGTTAGCGCTCGGACTGAGAGACGAGGCGCTCAAGCGGTTCGATGATTCGCTGGTTTCCAACCCTTCGGACTACGCCGTGCATTCCCAGATCGTGGAATTACTCAACCTGCAAGGGGATTACCGTGCGTCGATCGGCCGACTGGAGGATTTGGTCAAACGCGACTATCTGAACAGCAAAAAATACAAAAAACTCCTTGAGCATACCCGGGCTCTAGCCAAAAAGAAATGATGGAATCTCGGGGCAAATTCCCTTCAGACAAACGTACCCAACAATTAAAATCAATCGTCTCACTTTCCTCCGCTGACCACCGGGTCCTGCTGGAATAACACAATATGGCAAGCATCCTGATCACCTTCGTTCTTTCGCTGCTGATCTCGTATGCGCTAATCCCGTGCTTTTCTGAATTGGCTATCTCGGTCGGTCTGGTGGACAACCCTGACAAAAGTCGGAAGCTGCACGAAAACCCCATACCGATGGTTGGCGGAATCACAGTGTTCTGCACAATCGCGCTGCTGGTCAGCATTGTTTTTGCGGCGACATATTTTGGATGGCCCATTCTTGCAAAACTCGACGGCAAGCTTGCCACATGGCTGGGTTACCCGGCCGATTATCTGGCACTTCGGAGAATTCGTTCCTCTGAACTTTACCAGTACACGGGCCTGCTGATCGGCAGCTTTGTCCTGCTACTGGTTGGAATCCTGGACGACCGATTTGGTATACGCGGTCGCCAAAAGTTGTTCGGGCAATTTCTCGCCACCACGGTTCTTGTTTGGTACGGTTATCGGTTCGACTCGTTGGCTTTTTTGGGAATCGACATCGAACTAGATGTGTTTTCCATTTTGTTTATCTACGGTTGGGTCCTTGCATCGATCAACTCCGTCAACCTGCTTGATGGTGCTGACGGCATCGCCGGGACTATCGGCATCATTATGAGTTTCGCAGTAACCGTCATGCTGATATCTCAGGGGCGTGTTGTCGATGCCGTCGTGGCAATCTCCATTACCGGAGCACTGCTGGGGTTCCTGCGGTACAACTTCCCACCCGCGTCAGTGTATCTTGGTGATGCAGGCAGCATGCTGATTGGTTTCCTGTTAAGTGCTTTGGCGATTCGATGTACGGTCAAACAGAATTCAATTTACGCATTCGCAGCTCCCATTGCGTTACTTGCAATTCCCTTCATTGATACTGGTGCCGCTATCGTTCGCAGGCGATTGACGGGGAGAAGCATTTTTGCAGTGGATCGTGGACACCTGCATCATAAATTGATGAAACAAGGATTCGGCCCGCGCACCAGCCTTGTGTGGGTTGGTTTAATGAGTGCGATGACAGCTGCCGGCGGCGTGATCGCTATGGTCTGGCGACAGCCCGAATATGCCGTGCTGGCAATTATCTGCGTGATCGTGGTGATGGTTGTCAACCAGATCTTTGGAATCGCGGAAACTGAACTGGTACTCAAACGCGCCTACGGTTTGTCTCGTAAACTGATCGGAAATCCGGGAGCAACATCACCGGATCGGGCTTTAACTACATCTGTCCATGTGCAGGGAGATCTGGATTGGGAAACAGGATGGAAAGAGCTCACCCAATACGCTGAACAAAATCAGTTGTATCAGCTGACCTTCGACATCAATGCACCATGGCTGCACGAATCATTTCATGCCAAACTAACCAGCCGCGAGAAAGTGCGCGAGGCCAACCATCTTTGGGAGTCAGTTTTACCATTGATTGCCGATGGCAGGATTTTTGGCAGCGTGGCCTTTAAATGCTCACAAGACAACCCGAAATGCCATCGAGAAATCATTGTCGAACTTCTCGACGTCGGCACCCGTCTGGAATCACAGATCCGCGCCAGTGATCCGGACCTCTCTCCCTCTGAACAGGGAGACAACCAACAACAGGACTCCTCCGACAAAGTGTCAACGCTGTCAAATTGATTCAGGTTAGCTGGCGCGTGTTGATTTGGTCCAGAATGTGAATACCGGGAGCGTCAACTCTGGTAGTCAGCTCCTTTTTTTAACTTGGATAGCAAATGGAAATTTTGTACACTTAAATGGTCAGAGGCGGTTCTTTCCAGGAGTCCAAATGTCGCTCAAATCTTACTACGCCCAGCAGTGTCCCTCGTGCCACAAAATGCTGTCGATCGACGTTAAACACCTTGGCTTCACGATTTCTTGTCGCTACTGTCGGGCGAAATTTACAGGGCAAGACACCCACCGGTTGTCAGCCGCCATCAATGACCCCATCAATTTTTGGATCAACTTTACCGATCATGAGGGCAACACGCGAACCGCATCGGCAGATCCTCCGGAAAGACCTTACGATCCGCACGTCCGAAGACGGCCTAAATAGGCACTTCTCAAACGCTCGCCTGCCCATCTAACCCGATAAAAACCGTTGTTTTTTGCGACACCGCGAAACTATGGGGCGCTGGTAGCGTTAAACGGTTAACAGCACGCCTCTTCCGCTGACCCGATTCAATACATTCCGTGTTTTGCGACCCAAATAACATCCGGTAACGTAGAAGTCGAAGCTGTTTTTTTGCCTATGATTGACGTATAGTCTTACGTTATAGTGGCAGTGTTTCAGCTGCCCAGATCCCAAAAACTACAGGAAAATAACATGAGTCGATTTTTGATTGTTTTGACAGCGGTTGTTTCGATTGCCCTCGGCGGAGAAGCGATGGCTCACTCGATCTTCAAGAAATCCATGAACAAGGCTTACCCGGTCATGAAAGTGACCTGTAATTCGTGCCACCAAAAGGGCGAGAAGAAAACCGTTCGCAATGAATTCGGCGAACTGTTCTACAAGGAGCTCAAGGCGGACAACGTCACACAAAGCTGGAAAGATGCCAAGGCCGTTGGACGGCCGGAACAGAAGGCCTACGAGAAAGATACGATGACCCCGCTGTTCGAAAAAGCACTGAAAAAAATTCAGCAGGCGACCGTTCCGGAAGTCGATGGTGTTACCAACCCTGACGCCGGCAAGACTTGGGACGAGATGATCAAGGCTGAAAAAATCGAGGGCATCACAATTGATCAAAAGAAAAAAGAGAAGATGGAAAAAGAAGCCGCTGAAGCTGCATCACACGATGATGCCACCGACACAAAATAGGCCTCGGCACAATCGAATCGAAGCTGCACTCCTGCAGAAGATTCAAAATGGTACCCATCCAGCTCTCCGCGTTCCTGTTCTCCATTAAGAGAGCAGGATTTTTTTGTGCATCGCCGGTTGGCACCGTAGCGCACGCCGCATTCTCAAATCACCTCTCAATCGCATCGTAGATCAGTCCTTTAAGTTCGAATTCGGTCAGAAACGAATAAGGCATGACCTGCTCAAGCGTGACCACGATTAAATCATCGTCTGCTGGCGAAACCCAATAGTGCGTGCTGGCAGCACCACCCCAGCCATACTCGCCAACGTGCCCCTGTGGATCCCAGTCGCTCATTTCGACCCTTACGCAGAATCCAAGGCCGAAACCGACGCCCTGTCGCACTGCCGATCCAAACTTGATCCAGCCCACCTCTTTAGAAAGTTGATTGGAAGTCATCCGTGATATCGTCTCAGGTTCCAGGTAACGTTTCCCCTGAAACTTCCCATCGTTGGCCACCATCATCAAAAACCGCATGTAGTCGCGTGCTGTTGAGACCAAACCGCCACCGCCACTGAGCAGGGCAGGGGGATTCAGATAGTCTCCATCCTTGTCAGATTCCCGCAGTTCAAGCCGCCCCTCACCAGCGGAGGTGTAAATTGACGCAAAGCGATTCGCTTTTTCCGGGGCAACAAAAAACCCGGTGTCTTTCATATCCAGAGGAGTGAATAAACGCTCCTGGAGAAATCGGTCCAACGGCATACCCGAAACCACTTCCACCACCCGCCCCAAAATATCGATTGAAATTCCATAGCGCCAGTCCGTTCCCGGTTCGAACAGAACTGGTAACCTAGCCAGTTTCTTCTGCATCGCTTCAAGCGGCAGAGAGAAGTCAACCATTTTCAGGTCTTTAAAAGCCTTGTTGTAGGCCTCGTGCTTTGAATTCTCGTAGCTGTACCCCGCCGTATGTGTCATCAAATCGGCGATGGTCATCTGTTGCGTTGCGGCGATGGTCGTATCATCCCGCGCAATCCTCAGAGACTTTAGCTCAGGCAAATACTTCGAAACGGGATCATCGATCGCCAGTTTCCCTTCGTCGCACAGCATCAGTGCCCCGGCAGTGGCGATCGCCTTGGTCATCGAGAAACAACGCATGATGGTGTCTGGCTTCATCGGGCGATTCGCACCGATATCCATCTTTCCCCACGCCTGGTGCATGACGATTTTTCCCCGTCTGGCGATGATCACGACACCACCGGGAATCCTGTTGTTTTCCACCAGTCTGCGCATGGCCTGGTCTACCAACGCCAACTTCGCAGCAGACATACCTACATCGGCAGGAGCCGCGACAGGAATTTCCTCTGCGACTTGAGCCATGCCAGCACTTGAGAAACTCGTCAACGACAACGCCAACCACACCAAATGAAGTGGAAAGTTCAGATTCATGAATCGCCCTTGATACAGAATAGACACTGTGCCCGCCAGCCCGACAGACGGATGTCTTTGATCATACCCTAATCCCGGACCGATTGTGCTCAGGGCAGGGCAAAGTAAGTAGAGCAAAGAAAGTTAAGAACCAAACCAAGGGCTGGGCAAATTGGGGCAGGCACAGACTCCAGCGCTGGTTTAACCGCGCTGGTCTAGGGATTCGACCATCGAAGGTGACTGGTTAAACCAGCCTATCGCGAAGCTGACCGAATGCTGCCATGGTTCGATTCCCGGCAAATGTGATGCGTGCTGCCAATACTGACCAATTTGGTTGAGGGGTTTCAAGTCCATTTCCTCCAGATCTACAGTGGGCAATCCAGCTGCCAGCAACCGTCCGGTTGGCAGATCAAAAAACGGCTGGCAGCCGGAGGGTGCACTGCGGATAAGAGGATTGATTGAAACCAGATTGTTTGCCAGACTTCCGGGGTATTCACTTAGCAGCTCCAAATTGAGGCCACTTCCGAAACTGACCGACGAAATAGGAATGTCAGCAGCATGCCTACCAACCGCGTACTCCATCGAAGCAGACTCAATCGAACCGAACTCTGTCGGCCACCCGGTCCCCTCAATGGGTGCCGTTGGTACGGTTGGTGCCCCCAAAAACAAAAACAGGACTGCCAGCAGCGTCGACCAACCTACCATTCTCCCGCGCAGTGGCTTCTCGGTCGCGGCACTTCCCCGTGCGGGTCGATGGACCGGGCAGTTTTCTTCAGCGCCGCTTTCCAACTGACCACCGAGCATTTGAGCGGCGTTCAACATTCGCAGATAATCCCCCAGCAGCGTCTGGCAATCCTGACAGCGCGACAAATGCGGGTCGTGTGAAATTTCAGCGGCACCCTGACGAAGATCCGCCCAGTCATTCAACCGTTGCTCGAAAGCCCAGCAGTCGCTTCCGTCAGTCGAAACGGCGTCATCGATGGGGTTCGCCACATCACAATCCTCTATCGACTCAACGGCCCCAAAATGCCTTTCTGAATTCAGATCCGACGCGTGAGGACCGGAGCTACTGCTTCTGCGCACAGACGACCCCCCGGTTTTGCAACTTCGTGACAATCTCCCGTCGGGCGCGATGCACCCACGTCTTGACCGTCCCCAACGGCACTTCAAGCGATTGGGCGATTTCGGCATACCCCATTTCTGAAAAATGGAATAACTGAAACGCAGTTCGGTACTCGGCCCGAATCCCTGAAAGGGCAAGGTTGATCTCCTCAGCCATCTGCTGGCCTTGTCTGACCTCCTCACTGTTGTCCGCGATCGGCACTTCCAGAGTGAAGTGTGCAGGACGACGCTTGCGTTTGGACAGCTTCGTGCGGCAGCGATTCCCGGCGATCGTCAACAACCATGGCTCAAACTTCCGCTCCGGATCCCACCGGTGCAAGTTTTTCGCAACCCGCACAAAGGTCTCCTGAGTCGCATCCTCTGCGTCCTCGCGCTGGCCCAGCATCCTGTAACACAAACCATAAACCTGGCCGCGAAATCGCTCAATCAGCCTGCTGAATGAGAATTCATCGCCTGCGAGGCATTGGTTAACCAGCATTGGTAATTCATCCGCCATTGTTTTCTCCCATCATGGTCTAACTGTTGATACTCCCAACTGCTGCCCAAGGTTTGCATCAGGATGGAAATTAGTTAAATAAAGACAACAATTCGGGGATGGCGGCCGCTTATTGGTAACCAAACCAACCCAAGCGAAACATCGCGGACTTTTATCGCCGACTTTTTCGAATCGCCGACCTTTTCGAAGCCGATTGCAGAACCCCAATCGAATTTCGATTTCCCTTCGACAGCTACGGAAAAGCCTCAGAAACACTGCTAGATACCGGTTTCATCGCCCCGCTTAACCTAACCAGCGATTCACTACCCTCCTTAAACAAAAACAGCCGTCCCGGCGAACGGGAACAGCTGTTGTGTAAGTCATAAATTAAAGAATCTGTCGCAGCGATCGCCCCGCTATCGACGATTGAAGAACTGCTTCAAAACATCACCGGCAGCATCAGTTGAGTCATTATGGTGGCTCTTGGGAACTGGCGGCAGTTTCCCCGGTTTATCGGCCCGATTGTTGACCGCGGACTCCTCGCTGAGTTCCGGTTCTTCTTCGATGTTATCACCGACCTTCCGCAGAAATTCCTGCGTCTCCGCAGTGCTCAGCTGGACCGTATCCTGCGAATTGAAATCTTCCTTCTCTTCAAAGGGCGAGTCATCAGAATCATCAATTAACCAGTCGGTAATGCTGTCTTCGAGAGAGCCGGTCTGCTTTGCCTCCACAGTCCTAGAAGCCGCCTCAACCGCATTCTTGACCTTTTCTTTCTTGACGCTGGCCTTGGCCGCATCGATCACCATCTCGAACTGTAGCCTGCCCACCCGAACGCGGTCACCCGGTTTGGCAACATGTTCGCTTTTGAGTTGCTCCCCATTAACGAACGTGCCGTTGCGGCTTCCCATGTCGGCCACGATCACTCTGCCACCCTCAACCCTGATCGCACAGTGCCTACGACTGACTAGATCACTGGACGGTTTAAGATGAGCCGTATCTCCGCGACCGATAACAAATTCCGGCACCGAAATCTTGATTTCACGGCCATCATTTTTGCCACCAATAATTTTTAAAAAAACCTGCATCCCCAAGTTTCCTCCGAATACTTTTTTGGCTTTGACATCCTGCGTTTGCTGAAAGGGGTCTCAGGCCCTCGATCCTACATTGCACGCATCAACAATACCCTTGATTTACACTAATTATGATCGGCATCCCCTTAGAGTCAAATAAGACACCCAGGTGCCAATTAACGGAATTTATTTTTACAGGACGAGGACCAGCATATTAACCTAACCTTGGCCAACCGCAATCCCAAATAAGGCTCCCTTCCCGTCCGTTAATCCCTCTCTATCCTTCAACACAACCCAATCAGGCCGGATTACCGAACCCCGAAGAGCACGGCAACCCTCACAACCCGAGAATTCGAAGCCTGCGGAATCGTGCAGTCGGAAATTTTCTTCAGTTACTTTTTCGCCACCCAAAGTGCGTTCCCAAACATTTCTTCCAATATATTTTCTGCAGATTTCTTTACCTCGATAGCCACTTTCGCTGGTTTAAACGCCACTAACAGCGTCTTTGACAGTTTTTCGACCAGCTGGCTGATCAACTCATCTTGTTTCAGATCCCCCCCAGCAAGATCCTCAATCCCGGGTAACTCCTTGGCAGCGGAAGACTTTCGCAACAACAATGAGGTGTGCTGAAGAATCGCATTCTTCGATCGACGTTGGGCACTGCCGCCGATCTTGTGTCCGTTAAGCACAATGTCGCCATCGGTTCTCCTCTGAAAGCAGAGAAATGGTTTTGCGCTTCGACCTTTTGAAGAGTCTATCGGCAGCGACTGGCGCTCTCCAGAGTCCTTCACGGAGTTTTCATAAAGTCCCGCATCAAGGCCCAAACTTATAAGATATTCGACGATGCAGCCATGCACTGACCTGTATAGATCGTTATTTTTGCCGGACCAGCGATTGCTACTCGGGAAGGTCAACGAAAACGTCAACTCTTGGTCATGGACAATCGCACCGCCACCGGAGGCTCGACGCACGACCGGACAGCCCAAACTTCCCGGATGGGTTTCACGATCAGCCAACTTTTGAAAATAGCCCAGCGACAACGTTGCAGTCTCCCAGGCATAAAACCGCAGCGTGGCTTGGCCATAGGCGTCTGCCGCTTGGAGCAATGCCTGATCCAGCGCCATATTCCACGCCCCAGGTGCTGGCGCGTCGATGATTAAATCGGCGTTATCTACTTGATCGAGCAAAACTGAATCTCAAACAGGACTGGGGAGCGGCTGAAACCAGATTAACAAAATGACGACCGGCTATCTTCGCACTACAGCCCATCCTCATGCTGTTGTTCATGTTCATGTTCATACTCCGACATTGGCGGGCACGCACAGACAAAATTGCGATCCCCCCAAACATCATCGATCCGGTTGACCGATGGCCAGAATTTGCCGCCGTGACCGACCGGATTGCCATCGGGCATCACCGCCTGTTGTCGGTCATAGGGTCTTCCCCAGTCACTGGCCACAAGGTCGGACAGCGTATGAGGTGCGCGCCGCGGCAGGCTGTCTTCTACCGCAACTTTTCCCGATTCAACTGCACGAATCTCTTCACGAATCTGTAGCATCGCGTCACAAAAACGATCCAGTTCCTCCCGGGACTCGCTCTCGGTCGGCTCAATCATCATCGTTCCCGGCACCGGCCAGCTCGTTGTGGGTGCGTGAAACCCGTAGTCCATCAATCGTTTGGCAATATCGACCTCACTGATCCCACACGCCTCCTTGATGGGTCGGATGTCAATAATGCACTCGTGAGCCACCCGGTCATTTTGGCCTGTGTACAGCACGTCGTAGGCCTCCTGTAGCCGTTGCGCGATGTAATTTGCATTCAGGATCGCCACCTCGGTGGCCTGTCGTAACCCACGTCCGCCCATCATGTTAATGTATGCCCACGAGATTGGAAGAATCGACGCGCTACCCAGATGCGCTGCCGAAACCGCATATTGAGCGCTCCCGGTTGGGGCCTCTGGCAGGTCCCCGTCACCTAAAACATGCCCCGGCAAGAACGGTGTCAGATGTTGTTTCACACCAATCGGCCCCATTCCCGGGCCTCCACCGCCGTGCGGAATGCAAAACGTTTTGTGCAAGTTCAAGTGCGACACATCGGCACCAAGATCCCCCGGCGCAACCAGCCCCACCATTGCGTTCATGTTGGCCCCGTCAAGATACACCTGCCCGCCATGTTCGTGCACTATCTGGCAGGCCGCGCGTACGGTTTGCTCGAACACGCCGTGAGTACTGGGGTAGGTAATCATCAGGCTGGACAAATGCTCAGCGTGCTGTTCAGCCTTCTCTTTCAGATCCTCCATGTCAATATTGCCGGATTCATCCGTTTTTACGACCACCACTGTCAGCCCCATCATGGTCGCGCTGGCCGGGTTGGTGCCATGGGCCGAACTGGGAATCAGACAAATATTTCGATGTCCCTGCCCAAGACTTTCGTGGTACCGCACGATCGCCAGCAACCCCGCGTATTCGCCCTGCGCCCCTGAATTGGGCTGCATCGAGATTGCATCATAGCCCGTCATCTCAACCAACCACTGGCCCAGTTCATCAACCATTTCACGATACCCCACAGTCTGCGCTGCCGGTGCAAACGGATGAATTTTGGAAAACTCGGGCCAGCTAACGGGAGCCATCTCGGTTGTCGCATTGAGCTTCATCGTGCACGACCCCAGCGGAATCATCCCGTGGGTCAATGAAAAATCCTTGTTCTCCAGACGCTTCAGATAACGCAACATTTCCGTCTCACTGCGATACGCGTGAAAGATGCCGTTGGTCAAATACGGAGTTTCGCGCACCAAAGAATCGGGAATGCTGACCGTCTCCAGATCAATCGCACCAAATTCTATTTCGCGATCTCCCCCTCCCTGTTCATCCCCTGCGGCATCGCTCCCTAAAAACACATCAAGCACCACAAACAAATCGTCGAGCGTTTTTGTTTCGTCAAAACTGATGCCGATCTGGTCGCGTCCAACGATTCGAAGATTGACTCCTGCCAAATGACCGCGTGAAATGATCTCATCGCGCAGCCCGACCGACGGCAGCTGCACCAGCAGCGTATCAAATACGTTTTCATGGACGATTCCAAACCCTTCCCGGGCAAGCCCCGCGCGCAGCATCTCCGTCAACACGTGGACGCGTGTGGCAATTGTTTTAAGCCCTTCGGGGCCATGATAAATCGCATACATCGCCGCCATATTGGCCAACAGCGCCTGCGCCGTACAGATATTCGACGTGGCCTTGTCGCGCCGAATGTGTTGCTCGCGTGTTTGCATCGCCATCCGCAACGCCGTTTTACCACGGCCATCTTTCGATACGCCAATGATCCGCCCTGGAGCCGCTCGTTTAAATTTGTCGCGCGTTGCAAAAAATGCCGCATGTGGCCCACCAAACCCCATCGGCACACCGAAACGCTGGGCACTGCCCACCACCACATCGGCTCCCATTTCCCCCGGTGGCTTGAGCAACGTCAGTGCCAACAGATCTGCCGCGACGGCAACCAATGCCCCGTCAGCGTGGGCCGCCTTAATGGCCGGTTCAAGATCCCGCACCTGTCCGGTTGATCCCGGATACTGTAGCAACGCACCAAAACAATCCGTTTGCGCCAACCGCTCCAAGGGGCCAACAACAATCTCAACCCCCTGATGTCTTCCGCGCGTTCGGAGCACGTCCAGCGACTGTGGGTGCACGTCGTCGGACACAAAAAACTTGTTGCTTTTTGATTGTTTGTTCGACCGCCGACACAACGTCATCGCCTCGGCTGCGGCCGTCGCTTCGTCCAGCAACGATGCGTTGGCAAACTCCATCCCCGTTAGGTCCATGACCATCTGCTGGAACGCCAGTAACGTCTCCAAGCGGCCCTGAGCAATCTCTGCCTGATAGGGCGTATACGCCGTATACCAGCCCGGGTTTTCCAGCACATTCCGCGCGATCACCGCTGGCACATGGGTTCCGTAATACCCGGCACCGATAAACGAATTGGCGACCGTGATCTGGTCCGCGTAGCTCCTTAAACGATTCAGCGTCGCCGCTTCGGATTCCGGTTCGGGCAACTCAAACGCCCCCTTGAACAGCAACTCTGACGGAATGGTTGATTCGATCAGTGCCTCAAGAGAATCGGCCCCCACTGCTTCCAACATCTCCCGGATCTGTTCCGGGCCGGGGCCAATATGGCGCCGGATAAAAGCATCGTCCTGCATCAACCGACCAATCGAAGCGACTTCATCGCAGGTGTGTTCGTGGGCCATGGAGAGGTGTTCTGTCATCGGATCGTTCATTG
>CALCJM010000032.1 GCA_937967505.1 uncultured Pirellulaceae bacterium
TCGGATTCGTCACGTACTGCCTGGTAGATTGTGCTTTCTCGCTTGGTGGTAGAAAACGTAGCTACCGTCGCCAGACGGTGGACGGGGCAGGTTTTGGTTTGGCCTGACCGCTCGGCTTCCACGCTCTGGCGAGCGTAGCCACGTTGGAGCAAGATCTGGCAGCGCCGAAACGAAGTTCGGATTCGTCACGTATTGCCTGGTAGGTTGTGCTTTCTCGTTTGGTGGTAGAAAACGTAGCTACCGTCGCCAGACGGTGGACGCGGCAGGTTTGGGTTGGCCTGACCGTTTGGCTTCCACGCTCTGGCTTGACTTCGTTATAATCGAGCAATCTGCCGCGTCAAAACGCGCATCGCAAATACGACGATCTTCCACTTCCTCTTTGAGACATCCATGTCGGTCGCTGTTTACATCAACAATACCAGTGAGGCGCAGACGCTGGTTTCGTGGGGAATTCGATTTGCCCATGCCGATCTCACCAGCCTGCTAATTGTTGTCCCGCGACGGCAAAAACGCGACAAAGCAAAATTTGATCCACTCACCCAAGATGAACGTGACGACAACGAACTGTTCGCCGCCGTCTTTACCGCGATCGGGCAACACTCTACCGACCATGTCGTGCTAAAGGAGCAGATCACCGCTGGATACGCATCGTCGGATCACGACCGTGTCCTGATCGAGACACTGGAATTGATCGCGTCCAATCCGGAAGACGCGTTCGTCCAGGAGGTTGCCTCGCTGGATGTGAAAACTTTAATTCTACCGGCTGTGGCGGATATTCGGTCGTCCTCGTCGGCAGGTTGGGCACAGCAACTGTACGAGACCGCGCCGTGTGAAACCATGATGGTGTGCGGCCGGCCGCCGGAAGATGGGCTAAATGTGCTGGTGATCGCCAGCAAGGACAGCGGCACCGACGTGGCCCTTCGCAGGGCGGCCACATTGGCGGCGTCTTCATCAACATCGTGGGCTTCAGTGACGGAAGAAGATGCCTCGCAAGACGTAGATACTCAGAGTCAGACCAACGGGAGCGTCAAATTCCTGTTTGTCAGGCCTGACGATGACGAAGTGGCTTATCAGGTCGCTGAAGTTCACACGCAAAAAATTCTCGCCAATGCTGGTTCCAAATGCAAATCAATCCAGCCAGAGATCGTACTAAGTGAGAACCTGATGGATGCGGTCACCAAACGGGGGACTGGTGATGTGGATCTGATTCTGCTGGGCACGCGTCATTTAAAATCAATTCGCAATCTTTTTCGAAGAACCGCGTCAACAAACAGTACCGATTCGGGCAACAACAGGACTGCCGTGGCAGCAATTCGCCCCGCCGTGCCATTGGGCAACCGGCTGCGCCGCAACCTGCAGTTGGTGATTCGCAGAGTTGTCCCTCAATTGGAAAAGGAGAGTCGGATCAGGCTGGTGGATCGTTTACAGGAGGGGTCGAGTTTCAATTTTGACTTCGTGTCGCTGATCGCGCTATCGACGATAATTGCCGCGTTGGGATTGGTTGATAATTCGGCGGCAGTGGTGATCGGTGCGATGTTGGTCGCTCCGTTGATGACACCCCTAGTCGGGATTGGATTTGCCCTGACCCAGGGGAATGAACGACTGATGAAGAGCGCGTTGAAATCGGTGTTGCTCGGTTTCGCGGTGGCGTTTTTGATCGCGGCAACGTTGGGGCTTTTGATTAACGGGTTAACCTCCTGGCCCGTAAGCGACCAGATGCACGCACGCGATTTCCCCGGCATGATTGACTTGCTGGTGGCGTTGTTCAGTGGTGTGGCCGGGGCGTACGCAATGAGTCGGCCAAATTTGATCTCCGCGCTACCGGGGGTGGCCATCGCGGCTGCCCTGGTGCCACCTATATCGACAGCCGGCATGGCACTGGCGATGGGTAATGTTGTGCTTGGACGAGGTGCGCTGTTATTATTTTTTACCAATATCGTGGCGATTGTGTTGGGGACGGCGCTGACTTTTTGGGCGGTGGGAATCAATACGCGTTTGGTGAAATCCACCGATGGATCTCAACAGCGGCCACCACGGATGTGGCCGCGCTACTGGTTTATTGGTTTTGTGATCCTGTCGTTCTTGTTGGCCAGTGAATTGCTGTATTTCGAGGTTTTCCCCGTGAAAACAGTGTTGCCTCAAGAGGCGAGATAACGGACTGCCGTCTCCGCAGAACGGATGGGATACGCTGCCTTGCCGGGTTTTCCCTTGCCTGAGGGCATTGCGCGAATCATCCGGCATCAGGTTCGTCGATACACAGGCGTACAGTTCTCAATGTCCCCGTGAAGATGTTTTGATGTTCGCAAATCCGACACCGCGCCGGCAAACCTTCCTGACTGGAATATTGATCTGCCTTTCTGGTGCGCTGGTTCCCGATGCGGCAGCCGACGGATTTTTTCGCGATGGTGTTGGTGCCCGCAGTGTTGGACGTGGCGGTACGAATCTTGGTTTTGCCGACAGCGGTTCGATGGTGTTGGAAAACCCGGCAGCGATTTTGAATATGAATGCCAACCGGATGACCGATGTTGGTTTTGATTTACTGATGACCGACCTGCAATATGGAGATGCTGACAATCCACTTACCTCCGCAGTCGACAACCCCATTCCTGTTGGGCAGTTTTCGATTGCTGCCCGCACCCCCAATCCAGACATTGGCTATGGCTTGGGGGTCTTCTCACATGCCGGGTTTGGCGCCAACTATGTGCTGAACGGACCGGCACCGTTTACCGGGAAACAGCGTTATGAATCATTTGGAGCGCTGCTACGGGTCCTGCCTGCGGTGTCGGTACGTCTCAGCCCGCGTCTGACGGTTGGCGGTAACTTTGGCGTTGCCGTCAATCACATGGAACTCGAGGGGCCATATACGTTACAAGGTCCCTCGCCATTCGTCGGCACGCCTGCGCGATTTGATTTGCAGGCCACCGGTGCGTCCTTCAGCTGGCTGGCCGCCCTTCAGTACCAATTGACCGATCGAACGACGATCGGCATCAACTATCAGGACCAAACAAGATTTACACTTGATGGCAACACTCGCGTGGAGATTCCGGGGCTTGGCCAGTCCAGATTTGATACGGAGTTGGCGGTTAAATGGCCGCGCACGTTTGGAATGGGTTTGAAACACAACTGGGATGCGCAAACGGATTTGGGATTGGACCTGATCTGGCACGGTTGGTCAGACGCATTTACTTCATTCAACAATACACTGACCAACCCTGACAATCCGGTGTTTGCCGCTGTCGTGGGAAATCGGTTGCAGGAGAACTTGCCGTTAAAATGGCGGGACACGCTGTCGGTACGCACCGGATTTGAACGGCGATTGGGATCCGGCAGGACCGTGCGGGCGGGATACGTGTATCACCGTAACCCTGTGCCGGATCAGACCATCAGTCCGTACATCCAGGCGACGCTTGAGCATGCATTTTCGCTGGGCTACGGTTGGCAGATCGGGCAGTGCGAGATCGATACTGCTTGGCAGTTTTCCTTCAGCGGCCGTCAGGAGACAGGGGCCAGCGCCTTTGTTGGTGGTGATTTTGACAATGCCACCTCATTGGTCAGCGTTCACTGGCTGTCAGTGAGCATTGTGCGGCGTTTTTAAAAGATGCGTTGACTGTGGGGTTGCTGTTGAGGCAGCTAAGAGTTCCGCGAGTCAATCGAAATAAACTCATTGCCGTTGAAGGAAGCTTTGAGAGTCGTTGTTGGAGAATCCGGGTCGGTCTTGCGATATGACTCGTCTCGCAAGAACCCAATTTGCACATCAGTCACCGCAAACATCTTCTTGGTTCGGGCAAAAATCAATACAAGGTGTAGTCCAATTCCATCTGCTGGAGAACGATCGCCAAATGCTGTTCGGCTTTGGAGATGCCGTATGTGTTCCAGTAATATCTTGGATAGATGAGTGCGTACTTTTCCCAATTTTTGAAGAGTGCATGCAACAAAGTCTGGTAACGTAGAAGAGGGGCCTGCCCTTGCGCGAGCCGACTGTCCGCAAGCCAACCGACCAAACAAAAGAAATGCGTAAATGCGTTTACTGAGCGACGCTGATCGAGTCGCTGGATTGAGAGTCGCCTTCGAGACCTTTGGCCGATGCGCCAACTTCCACGACAGGGCGGCCGCCGGTGGTGCCGTTGACGCGGATCTTAAATGAGAGTTTGTCTCCGGGACGCATGCTCTTTCGCAATCCGAAGTCATACACGCTGCCGTTGGAGTTTTCAATGGCAAGATTATTATCCAGCGCTTGATAGTCCTTGAACTGTAGCCCCGGCGGCACCAAAAATGACACCGCAACATCCTCCAGTACGCGCCCGCCGCGGTTGGTTACCGAAAATTCGATGATCCCATCTTCCGGTAAATCCGATCTGGAAGTTCGGGTGCGAATCGCGGGCGTGACCCTGCGCACCTGCACATCCAATACGTCGCGGGCCAATAGCGAATCGTCGCGTGGAATACCGACCGCTCCCCCCTGCCCGGGACGCACGATTGTGTCGGGATCAGACACCCCATTGGGGTCGCGCAGGCGATTGTCAGTGCCGTCCCCCTCCGGTCGGCGCGGCCGATCGTCAAAATTAAACTGCGGGTCGCCATCAGGCGTCACTCGTGGACGCGCTCCCGGACCGGTGGTGCCCGGACGTGCAGGCTGGATAGGGCCCACGTTGGGATCGACAAATCCGGGGCCTGCGCCATTGGAACTGGCTCCCGGTTCAATTCGCACGTCGAAACTGCGCGTGACATTGACATTGGATGTCGATGTCAACGCAAATTCAGACGTGGCATTGCCGTCGGGTTTGACTCCGACGTATTCAACCTCCAACAGTTTCTCCTCGCCCGGTTCAACACGTCCAATCGCAAACGCGTACTCGTTCTCCGAAATTCGGGTAAACGGAAAGTCCTCGGTGGCCCGCACGGCTTGCAGTGAATCGGAAAACTTATTCGTCAAGATGACTGAGTTGATCGGCATATTGCCGGTGTTGGTGACCCATGCATTGATTTGCGCCGTTTCGCCCTGGGTGATTGGTGACTGGCCCTCGACCCTGAGTTGTACATCCGGTTGAGCCGCATTAGACGCGTCGAGACACTTGTTCGCTTCGAATGCTTCGCCATTTTTTGTCGTCACATTCAGTTTCAGACAATGGGTGCCCGGCTGTTGGACATTGAATGCGACGCTGATGTCGCGTTTCTGACCAAAGTTCAGTTTGTCAAACCTTGCCACGATTGGGTTGGAACGCCCGTCGGCGTAGAATCCTGGGTCGTAGGCCAATTGCATTTCGATGTCTTCAATCGGTTCGTCACATTGGTTTTCAACGGTGAATTTATAAACCACGTCCTCGCCCACGCGTGCGGCACTGGGACCATCAATCATCAGTGCTAGGCACGGTGCGTTGATCTCTGTTTGAGAACATGCTTCGGTCCGCAGTCGGTCAGAATCCGATGCCACTTCAAAACACAGCCCCGCGTTGCCGCGACGGTTTGATTTCAGTTGAACATCGATAATTCGTGGCGCACTGCCGGGGGCAATATCGCCCAATTGCCATTCCAGCTGACGGCCAAACTCAACCGGTTTGGGGTTACTGGAGATGTATTCGATACTGTCGTCCAGATCCTTGGTCCGCACAACGACGCCGCGGGCAACTTGATCGCCCGGATTGGTCACCGCCACGCGATAGTTAAATGCTTGGTCCAGATCCGCGGCCTTGGGGCCCACGGCGCGGATGGTCAATGCTGGCGCACTCCACGTGACGGTGGTCAAACCACTTTCGACCATCAGTTCCGGTTCGTTGCCAAAACGTGGACGAATGATATCGACGCGCACTTGGGTCACACCGGGTTCGAACTGGCCGGCTGGTTGCCGGATCTGTGCGATTGCGCGTCCCTGATCGTCGGTGGTCGCCAGGGCGGTGCTGGAGCCTGCGGGAGCGAATTCCGCTGGAGCGCCTCCAACAATTGTGTATTTGACTTTCCAGTCTTGGACGCCTTTGCCATCCGTCGATCGGTTTACCACCGTGGTCAACGGGTAGACAGTACCGGCCGTCGCCGATGATGGCGTTGGCGTGGCCCATAGTGCATCGACCCACTGGATCATGGTTGTGGCGCGACGACGATCCCAGCCCTCGGCTTTAGGGGCAACGCCGGTAACGTACGTTGTGCCCGGTGACGCCGACGATACGCTGATGAAGGTTTGACCTTTGGCCAGTTCAATATCGTCACAAGGTGTCGGTGTGCCGCGCGTGAGGACGACGCGCTTTAGCCCCGTTCGGCCCCAAGCGTACTGTCCGTCGAATTTTTTTGCTTCGGGTGGAACCAATTTATTGAAATTGGAATGGTGCATCCCGCCGACCTCGATCAGTTGACCAACGCTGTCATTGGACAGCATCCACTCCAACGGTTGATTGGTACTCAGGTAACCGTCGCCGCCACAGATACCCGCGATGACAACCACTTCACTGCCGACCGGGGCAATGATCCGCGCTGGCGACATCAGAATCTGGCCTTGCTGCCCGGCTGTCTTACGCGCGCGCATGTCGGGAACATAATGTTTCTTTTTCACCGTACGGCCATCACCGTAGCCATCCCCACAGCAGGGCGGATCGGCGGGGTTGGTGAACGCCGGCTGGGCAGAGCCCCGGCGTGGGGCAGAAACGTTCCCGAAGGGATTGATTCGTCGCGGTGGACGTGGGATCGCGCCGGTCGCTCCCCGAGGAAATCGCAACGGGGGAAAACCCGCTTGGGGGTTTTGCGGAACGAAATTTTGAGCAAAAGCTCCTGGCCCAACCGGAGTGGTTCCCTGTCTGAGGGGATTCGTCAGCGTGTTTTGCGCCGCAGAGTTGGGGGTAAGGAGCGTTGTACTGGAGTTTGGAAGGAAAATCCGGTTTCCGGAAGGATCGATTGCCGGAAGTCGAATTTGGCCATAGGTGCCACCAGAAAGCAGTGTATGCAGCAACGCCGCAATGCAGAAGAGTCCTGCTGTCTTACACAGCAACGCCATTTTTGGTGACGTCCATGATAAGCTAATGATTGAGGAATTCATGAATTGCAATCCGTGCTGTTCCCGAAAAAATGGGGCGCTCAAGGGTAGCACCTCATTAAAGGGTGGTTGGCAATTCCCTCGATTTCAACGATAGTGGCAACCTCAAAACACAATAGAGACGACGATTGACCCGGTCAGGTAATCCCTGCATGTTGTAGGGGCAAGCAAGGATTGCCAAACCTCAGTACGGAGCAGTAGAGATGAAGTCTGGTTTGCGATACCACGTTTGTATATTGATGCTTGTCATTCCCTGTAGCATCGCCTGCCCCGGTGCTGCTGCCGGGCAAGACACGACAGTCGCCTCGTCCGGGTCGCGCGTTGCCGCCGAGGCGTTGGTTAGCGCGTCTGATGACGAACCCTCTGCGCCACCAGAATCGGGTGACATGCAGAGCCTGTTTGACGGACAGACCTTGGACGGGTGGAATGGCGACGAGCGATTTTGGCAGGTTACCGACGGTGTAATTCGCGGAGAAACCACTGCCGAAAATAAATGTGTCGGGAACACATTCCTGATTTGGAAGGACGAGTTGGCTGATTTTGAATTGCGACTGAGCTTTCGTGTTTCTTCGGTCAACAATTCCGGGATCCAGTATCGTTCGGAGCACATCACCGATCCGGCCAAGTCTCCGCGAAATGCGCATGTCCTGCGAGGTTATCAGCATGAGGTTCGCAATTCGGTTGAGTACCCGGATGTGGCGGGATTCATTTACGATGAAGGTGGCAAACGCAAAAGAATCTGCGCCGCGGGCGAAAAAGCGATTTGGAATGACGGACAGAAACACGTGCAGTCTATCCTTATGCCGGCCGAGGAGTTCAAAAAACTTTTTCAGGTGGACCAGTGGAATGACGTTATCATCCTCGCTCAGGGCAATCGCATCAGGCACTATTTAAACGGTCAGCTAATCCTTGATTTCACAGACTCCGATGACGAAGCACTGTTACAAGGACGAATTGGCCTCCAGCTGCATCATGGAAAGCCCATGTGGGCCGAGTTCAGGCAAATTCGCATGAAGGTTCTGCAAGAGATGCCAACGACGAAACCATTGAAATCTTTGAAATAAGCGTTCGCCGGTTTTCCGGTCGTGGTGACCAGTAATTATCGGGAGCCCACGATTGGCCCGTTTTTTGCGGTCGTGTGCAGGAGGAGAAATTTACCGCTGTAGATTCCCGGGCCGTCTTTCGTGTTTGGCGGTCGGAGGAGAATTTTTCGACACTCTTTTTTGCACCGTCCGTTTTGATGCTCTCCAAAGTCAAACTCGAAAACCTGATCGTGGCGTTACTTGCGATCTCCGTGATCTTGCTGGTCGGTTACGAGGCGTGTCCGCGCGAGGTCGTTGTGGCACCGGGGACGCAATGGTTTGCGGATACCGACAACGATTTTTTTGACGGTGGATCATCAGTAATAGAGAATCTTTCCAACGAAGATGGATTCGCCTTTCGGTACCAACTCAAGCCTGACATAGGCTATCCATTTACGCTTTTCCTGCTTTCGCCCCGCAAGGAACTTCTGCAAAGTCTTGACGAAGATCAAGACTGGCGAATGGTTGATATCGACAAGAGTCAGTTGCCCAATATGGACTGGGTGGAGGATGTTTCGATCAAGGCGCGAATTGAAGGCAAGCCCAAGGAGAACTTTCGGTTCTATTTTCGCAGCCGATCTGACGAGCTGTACGACGTGCAGGATACCACCAGTCGCCGCTACGCGCAGTCTTTATTTACGCTGACAGAAGAGTTACAGGAAGTGGTCCTTGAACGGGACATGTTCCATGTTCCCACCTGGTGGCTTGACCAGCACGCGCTGGACACGCACCTGCACGCAAAGCCTGATCTGAGCCCGTTTGAGTGGCTTGAGATCACACCATCGACGACCGATTTCAATGAAGAGATCACTGTTTATGTCGATTCAATCACGCTGCGTGGGCACTGGATTTCTCCACCAGTATTCTATTCGGGGGTTCTGGGGATGTGGCTGGCGTTGGCGGTGGGGGTGCTGGGAACGTGGGTGGCGCGCATCACCGGCCAGCTTCAATCACTCAAGGCCGAGGCGGAAAAATTCAGGGATCGGGCTTTTCACGATTGCTTAACCGGGTTGATGAATCGGCATGGCGTTTCCGAAGAGATGCCCTCATTAGTGGAATTCAGCACCGGCGAGGACAAATTACTCAGCATCGTCTTGTTCGACATTGACCATTTCAAAATACTCAACGACACCCATGGCCATGCTTATGGAGACGCGGTTTTGAAAGAAGTCGGAAGCACGATTTCTGCATTCGCCAATCAATACAGCATGAAGGCGATTCGCTGGGGAGGAGAGGAGTTTTTGGTCGTGGTGCCAGACCAAGGCCGGGAGGCGACGACCAACCTTGCTGAAAAAATTCGCCAGACGTTTGAAAGCCAAGCCGTCATCACTTGCAGTTTTGGGGTGTACCAGTTGCAACGTGGGGACACGCTGTCAGATGCGATTGAGAGAGCAGACCGCGCACTCTATTTTGCCAAATACAAAGGGCGCAACCAAGTCGCGGTCTTTCAGGGAGACGCAAATGGCAACGCACCGGCACAGATCGTAACGGCCGGAGATATCGACGCTTGCGTTACCGTGGACCACGCCGGAATTATTGCTGTTGGCGAACGGGGGAAACCCACCAGCAACGGGCTCAATTTGCCACCGGGTATTTAAAATGCGGGGGGGCGGTTGCCGGGCTAACGGAGCTTGGAGGATGGTGCATTTTGCGTGCCCTGCGTGTCCGCTCGACTAGCCGTGTAGAGTGCTTTGCGAACGGACCTCATGTATAGTTGTGGATTGGTTTGGAAACGGCTGCGGTTTTCGGCTGATGCAAACAGGACAATCTGTTGCTGCGTTCCCTTTTCCATGAACACTCCGTTTTCCTCCAGTCCATCAACGAATTGGCCGGTTGTGTGGAATTCGACCGGGTCGTAGCCCGCCAATATCGGGCTAAAGTGGTCCGGACGTTTTTGAAACAGGCGGTAGTTTTCTTCGGAACTGAACAGGTACGTGCGGTCGCGATGCACAATTCCCCAACGCGTATCGCCATCAACCCATGCACCCTCCATGACCAGAGTGACCGGACATTTTCCTTGCAGGCCAAAATCAGATTTATCAAACTCTTGTTCCTGCACAGCGCTAGCCACCGATACGGTGTTAGGCATTTCGGGTTCTGCTTCTGCGGATACGATTGCTGCTTGAGCGGCGGTTGATTCAGCAGCCGCATGCCCTGCAATACGGTTTTCTTGACGCGGAACAATGCGGGCCTCAACGGCCGGTGTTGCAGATGGTTGCGGTTCTCTTTTAAATCGAGCAATGGAGCGCGTGGTGTCCTGATCCGGGATCGTGCGTCCAGTGCGCGGGTCAATCATGCCGGAAATCTGTAGTCCCGGAATGCCGGCAGGTTTCAAGGGCGCGTCAGCCGCCAATACTTGGGGGGCCAAGAAGTTTTCGTTCATGACCCGAACCGGTTGGACGTTGGTTGGTGGTTTGGGGAATTCAATATTGGGGCGTTTACGAGCCAGAAATTCCTGGCGTTCCTGCATTTCGTAGCCGCGCTGTGGGGAAACAGGTGGGGCGGGAGACAAGTGGTTGGACTGCTGTGGTTGAGAAACCGATGATTGCACCATCGCAGGCGATGGGTCTGCGGGAATATTGAAAATTGGACTGGTAGGTGCGACGTTGTGGGCAGGGGCGTCTCCACCGGCGGCCAACGCATTGATCGCGGCCTGAATGTCGGCCTTGCTGCCGTTTGTTCCGGCAGTGGGGCCACTGGTGGATGAGCGTGGACGTTGGTTGCGAAATGGAAGCAGGTTGCGAAAATTGGATCGCTTGGCAAGCTGGATGGCTTCTTTGCTGACGCCGACTGTACTTTCTCCCGGACCGTTTGCCCCGAAACTCGAACGCTGATCGCGTGGTAGATTCATGGGGTCCAGTTTACGTTTCAGTTGATCCAGTTTCGCCATCGCACCGGTTTGTGGTGCGGGGCCTGCGGATCGCAGCGCGCCGACCATTTTGATATAGTTCTGTGCATCCAGCGGGCTCTTGCGTTTGACAACGACTTCTCCTGCCGCCGTCAGAAATACGTCTGTTGGAATTGATGTCACACCCAATTCACCGGCCAACGTACGGTTGGAGTCAATGTCCACTCGCACAGGAATGACCGCACGGTTAACCGCGTTAGCTACCGTTGGATTGGAAAACACAAACCGCGTTTGTGTTTGGCAAGGACCACACCAGTCAGCGGTGAAGTGCAGCAGCACCAGCTTATTTTCGGCGGCAGCCTGACTGGCGGCCTGTTGTGGATTGGAGTGCCAGTTGATTTTGCCTGTCTGTTGGCCGACGGTTGATCGCGGTGCAGAACAGAGACCGGTCAAAACCACAGCTACCAGAATTGCAAATTGAATCAGCGCTCTCATACCGTCACCATTTCTCTGAATAATCAGCCGCCACAGACGACAGGGCACGCTCCTGCCGCAGCACAATCAAGCCGCATTTCGTTTCAATTCGACCTTGCGCGTGTTTTGGGTTAGTGAAAGTTTGTCGATCGTGTCGATTTTCTCAATATCGGTGTCTTTATGTGTCACGGGCTGTCGGGTGCTGGCGGAAGTCTGCCGCGCAGTGTGACCTTCCGGCTGTAAACCTCAAACCGGCAGGAAAACGACGTATTTCCGATGATTCTCCACCCGTTGAACCGGAGAGAAAACTTCAAAATAGTCAAATTAAGCTTGACATCGAACTCCCCGTAGACAAAACTTGCGTGCAGATTGAACAAGCTTGGCTGCCGGATTTTCCACCAACCAAAAATGATGTGGGGATTGCTTTGACGGCAGATCGGCCAGGTTACTTCCAAGGACTGGAGTATCTTTTTATTCCTTCCCCACCTTGATCATTTTCCGAAGCATGAAGAATTGTTCCGGGGAATTATTTTGGTGATTTTGTTTGGATTTGATTGTTCAAAGTGCTGCTTGACGAAGTTTCATCGGAATGCCCGGAACGCCCAATAGCAGTCTGAAACAGTCACCTACCTGTTCGTATTGGTCATTTTTGATCGATCAATTTTGCTTCCCCTGTTGTCTGGCTAAACCCGCATCATCCCGGTTGGGATGAGTGATTGTCAGCCATCAAATTTCATTCACTGAAGAATTTGAGAACTCGAAATCGCCAGTTTTGTACCGGCGGTTCCTTCCTTTTGGCCCCGTGCCAAAACAGTTCGTTTGTCATTTTGTCTGTCGATCCGGTTGCTCTGCGGCGCATGCCGGTTTGACGGGATGATAAATTCGAAAGCTTGAATTTTTTGCTTCACTTTAAGTTATTGGTTTGCCCATTCGATCGGTAGTTGCACGCTGATTCATGGCCATCTGCGGAACCGCCTTGACGGCGTCGGCGTTGCTCTGGCCTGAGCATGAGGATTCATTAATCTTGAGGATTCGCTGACCGGTTTGACGATTGATCCGGTCTGCAATGCTGCCGGTTGTGTCGATCTTCCACCATTCGAATGGGCCAACAAAAATAGATTTCATGAAGCTTGTTGACCAACAACAAGTATCTACAACACCCTGGATATCTCTCTAAAGATCAGGACCTTTTTTTATTATGGCAAAAAAACGTACTCGCCGAGGTGGAAATACGTCCGTCGATGAACCGGCCAACGAGAACCGTGACTCCAATCGTTCCGGTGGCGAATCGGGCTCTCGCCATCTCGCAAGTTTGGCCTCCTACCGTAGCTCACCGTTTTTATCATCCAAATATTTTCCCTTTCTCACATGTTAGGT